>JABDRA010000525.1 GCA_013041995.1 Anderseniella sp.
GGTTGTGCATTCTGGGTAAGCGTGAGTGTTTCGGCAGGGCCTTCCCACATGACCGCCGACAGTTTTTCACCGAGCGCGTCGTCCACCTCATCAAACACCGCGCAGGCAGACGCAAATGCATCGGCAAGGTCCTTGCCCATGCCCACGGCCTGTGACCCCTGGCCCGGAAATGTAAATGCAACTTTCACGTCAGCGTCTCCAGTCGGATAATATTGCGAGTAAGATAAAGCGGGCTTGCAGCATGGGCAGCTATGTATTGTCAAGCAGACAGGCTTGTGCCAGCGTCCCGGTTCAACCTTTTCAGCACACGGGCCTCATGTTTACAGCAGACGAAATTACCGACGCGCGCGCCATCATCCACGAGGCGATGCCTCCGACACCGCAATATGCCTGGCCCCTTTTGCAGGCCGAGCTGGGCATTGAAACCTGGGTCAAGCATGAAAACCATACGCCAACCGGGGCCTTCAAGGTACGTGGCGGGCTGGTGCACATGCGCAAGCGCGCCGAGCGCGGCGAAACCAACGGTGTGATTACCGCAACAAGAGGCAATCACGGCCAGTCGATTCCCTATGCTGCATCACGCAATGGCATGAAAGCCACCATCGTGGTTCCGCACGGCAATTCGGTTGAAAAGAATGCCGCGATCAGGGCACTGGGCGCAGAGCTGGTGGAAACCGGTGCGGACTTTGATGAGGCCCGGGTAACCTGCATGCAGATGGCACAAGATCGCGGCCTGGACATGGTGCCCTCTTTTCATCGCGAACTGGTGCTCGGGGTCTCGACCTATGCGCATGAACTGTTCGAGGCAGCAGGTGAACTGGATGCGGTCTATGTGCCCATTGGCATGGGGTCAGGTTGTTGCGGCGTCATCTCGGCACGTGATCATCTCGGCTTGAAGACCAAGGTCATCGCGGTGGTGTCCGAAAATGCCAATTGTTACAAACTGTCGGTTGAGGCCGGCCGGCCGGTTGAAACCAACTCGGCCGATACCTTTGCCGACGGCATGGCTGTGCGGGTGCCGCACCCGGATGCGCTTGACATCATTTCAAAGGGTGTAGATGAGATCGTGGAAGTGTCGGATGACCAGGTGGCTGATGCGATCAGGCTGTATTATCGCGCAACCCATAATGTTGCAGAAGGTGCCGGTGCTGCGCCGCTCGCCGGTCTGATGGCACAACGGGCTGCGATGGCCGGGAAGCGCATTGGCGTCATATTGTGTGGCGGCAATATTGATACCGGCAAGATGGCAACAGTGCTTGAAGGCAAGACGCCTGCCCCATGAGGCCGTTTGGCCTTGCAAACTGAGGAAATTACCGTATAACCCGCCCGTTCTTGAGCGGTTTTCCGGTCGGGGGCTGAACGGAAGGTCATGTTCGTTACCTGGGCATGACAGGGCTTTAAAAACCCGCCTTCCCGTGTCCCTGCTCTTTCGAGGAACCGGTGTCTCGAGCCTTTCTTTCCGATGGGCTCGGGGGAGGCTATGCGCCGGAAAGTTTGTTTAAGAACAAGACGTTGGATCAAAATGAAAGGCTTTAACCATGCCATTGTATGAGCATGTGTTCATGGCGCGTCAGGATATTTCCACCGCGCAGATGGATGCACTTACAGAACAGTTCAAAACCGTTATCACCGATAGTGGCGGCACAATCGGGCGCTCCGAATATTGGGGCCTGAAACCACTCACCTACCGTATTCGCAAGAATCGCAAGGCCCATTACGCGCTGATGAACCTCGACGCGCCGGCACCCGCGGTTGCTGAAATGGAACGCCAGATGGGTCTCAATGAAGACATCATCCGGTTCATGACAATCCGTGTTGAAGAACATGAAGAAGAGCCTTCGGTTCAGATGCGCGCTGGTCGTGAGCGCAGTGATCGTCCCGGTGGCGACCGCGGAGATCGTGGTGACAGGGGCCCTCGCACCCCGCGCCCGCCACGTGATGATGCGCCCAAAGCAGAAGGAGCCAGCTAATGTCAGGTGCACGCAGACCATTTTTCCGCCGTCGCAAAAGCTGTCCGTTCACGGGCGACAATGCGCCGAAGATCGACTATAAGGACTCACGTCTTCTGTCCCGCTACATCTCTGAGCGTGGCAAGATCGTGCCCAGCCGCATTACCGCTGTTTCTGCAAAGAGACAGCGTGAACTGGCCAAGGCGATCAAGCGCGCGCGGTTCCTGGGCCTTCTGCCCTATGTCGTGAAGTAACAGGCACGTATTTCCCCTGATCAGGCAATTCGATCTGGTCAGGGACCTCTTGATATTAACCGGTTGGGGCAGGCTTTTGGAATTGCCTCTAACCCATCGCAAGATGCGGGACAGCCCAGATGATGAACAACTGGATTGTAATAGGCATTATCGCCGGATTGACAGCTGGCTTGCTACAGGCAGGCGGCAGCTCAGGCAATGCGGTTGGCCTCATGATGATCTATCTTGCGTCTTTTCCGCTTTTCGTTGCCGGCCTGGGCTGGGGTGCCATAACCGCGGCCCTTGGCGCGTTGGTGATGGTCGTCGGTTACCTGATCGGGTTCGGGTGGAAGGCAGCGTTTTTTGTAGCGCTGAGCGCCGGCATCGCCCCTGTTGTCCTGAGCCACCTGGCGCTGCAGAACAGGCCTGCCTCCGTTGCCCCCACTGATGAAGGCGAAGTTTCCGACACCGGCACAGCCTGGTATCCCGAAGGCCGTCTTGTCGTATGGACGGCGATCGCCAGCGCGGTATTGAGCGTGTTTGTCATTCTTTTGCTTGGACCTGATGTCGATACGTTCCGGACCTCGGTCGGAGAAGTCCTGCAGCCGCTTTTCGACGAAATGGCCAAGCAGCCCAATGCCCCGCCGAGTGATCAGATCGAACAGATAAGATCGTTTGTCGTGATGGTGCTGCCAGCCGCGCTGAGCATTGTCTGGTGCATTTCGACAATGGTGAACATGTATCTGGCCGGCAGCGTTCTGCGCAAGACCGGCGCCGGATTGAGACCATGGGCGCCGTTCAGCCAGTTGGCGTTTCCGCGCTGGGCGATCTGGGTATTGTCGGCTTCAGCCGTGGCAACCTTCCTGCCCGGCACACTGGGCGCATTTGCGTGGGTGTTCACAGCAGCGCTGATGCTGGCCTACGCGATACTGGGCCTGGCCGTCATGCACGCGCTGCTCGACAACCATCCGATGAGCGGCTTTCTGCTCGGCTTGTTTTATCTGTCCCTGCTGTTTCTGTCGGCAATCGCGATTGTCCCGCTGATCATGCTCGGCATGTTCGACCAGAGTTTCAATATCCGCAAACGAAACAAACCGCCCGACTAAAGGCCGTTGTTTTTTCAATTCCAACATCGAAATCACTGAAAAATTCAAGGAGTACTAAAACATGCAAGTCATTCTGCTGGAACGGGTCGAAAAGCTCGGCGCCATGGGTGATACCGTCCGTGTCAAGGACGGCTATGCCCGCAACTTCCTGCTGCCACGCGGCAAAGCGCTTCGTGCATCTGCAAAGAACATGGAGAAATTCGAAAGCCAGCGTGCGGACCTCGAAGTCAAGAACGCCGCTGCCGTTGAAGCTGCCAAGACCGATTCGGAAAAGCTCGACGGTTCAAGCTTCATTCTGATCCGCCAGGCCGGTGAATCCGGTCAGCTTTATGGTTCGGTTTCCACCCGCGATATTGCAGCGGCTGCGAGCGAAACCGGCGTCAGCGTCACCCGCAACCACGTGGTGTTGCCTGATCCGATCAAGACCATCGGCCTGTATGAGGTACGCATTGCGCTGCACGGCGAGGTTTCCTCGACCGTACAGATCAATGTTGCACGTACCCAGGACGAAGCCGAAGCCCAGGCTCGCGGCGAAGACCTGACCGGCAACGCAGATGAGCGTGATGAAATCCGCCGTGCTGCCGAAGAACTGTTCGAACAGGCTGAAGCAGACGCTGCTGCTGAAGAAGAAGCCGAAGACGCCAGTGAAGACACAGCGGCGGATTCTGAGGAAACCGAAGCAGAAAAAACCGCCGACTAACAATAACCCGCTACATGCGGGAACCGCTCTGTCTGACCAGTACTAAAGCCGTCTGTGCGATGCACAGGCGGATTTTTGCGGTCCATGCTGACCTGGGGGAATTTGACCAGGAA
>JABDRA010000531.1 GCA_013041995.1 Anderseniella sp.
GCCCCATGCAACTAACTGATTTTCCGGCACTCCAACTTGTCGAAACACCGGCCCGTGATCCCGAACTATCTGGAACCGATATTCTTGAACAGTTTGACCAGGCAGGTTCGGCGATTGTCATCGTCTCCGTGGCCCTGGACATACTATCAGTTTCGGCAATGGCAATACCCTTGCTGGCAACCCAGGGGTTGGCAATAAACCAAAGCAAGATGTTGGTTTCAACAAGCAAGGCCAGTGCCGGAGCGGCACAGCGGTTGGCACAGGTTGTGGCTGACGGAAATACTGCTGACATCGAATTGACAACCCCGGCACAGGTTTTGTGTATTCGCGTCATTCCCAATCTGATGCAGTGCACCTGCATCTTGATACTGACGCAACGGGCGGTGAGCTCAAAGTTGACGGTGTCAGGTTTTGACACACTGACCCCGCAGGAGTTGCGCGTTGTGTGCCGATTGGCTGAAGGGGCTAATGTACGTTCGATCGCAGACGACCTGAGCGTTAAACCTGCGACCATTCGGCAATACCTGAAACAATTATACTGCAAAGCCGGTGTCGGTTCGCAAAGCGAGTTGGTTGCCTGGTACTACTGTAATGCTACCGTCAGAAGCTAAACGCTTCTGACGGCAACTGCCTCAGACATTCAGATTCTGCTAATTGCTGCTTTTGCAGAACATTTTGGTTCCTTTCCAGTCGATGCGGGCAAGGTCATCGCGGAACCGCACCTTGTATCTACCGTTGGCCAACTTTTTCTTCGACACTCTCGGCATGCGTCCACTGCGCTGTCCGCCCAATATTGCTTCCGCGTATCGCTTGTTGCCATCCTTGACAACATTCACATTAAGCCGGCGGCCGTCCTTACACTTAAAAGAGAATGCATCTGCGCTGATGGCCACGCCGATCTGGCCGCCGCCATTATTATTGTTGCCGGCGCTGGCCGCCCGAAGCAAACGGCGCACCTGACCTGTAAGACCGCGGGTATAAAGGTTGGCCACCTTTACCTTGGCTTCAGACGGTGAGTTGTACCCCCAATAACGCGCCAGTTTCTCGGCATCGCGGTATGTGTGTCCGGTATCTTGCCAGCGGCAGGAAGCCCGCTGTCGACCGAGAGGCAATATTTCGTTTTTCAATACCGCCAGACCGCCTTGCTGGATTTTGCGGGAGGCTTCGGATTTTGCCCGATCAGTACTCATGTCCCAATACGCAGCAATCAATTTTGCATCGCAATAGTTAAAGCCCTTGTTGAAGAATGTACTCCAGTTGGACTGCGCCTCGGCCGGTTCAGAGCTGATAGTGCTCGCTGCAGACAGCGTGGTGCATATACACAGAGCGATCGCCAGCCGCTTGCCGGTGACGGTAAGCCCAGATTCAACAATTCGTGATTATTCTACCTCGCTTTTATAAACTAGTTGCTTGCCAGAATATTGGTGACAATGCCCGGCCTGCCATTTGTGTAAAAGTCAGCTGCCTTCAACTTTGCATCGTAAGGGGTGCTTGTGCCCCAGTATCCAGCCAGCTTTTCAGCATCCCGATAGGAGAGTTGAGTGTCGCCCCACACGCACTTGTTTCGGGCACCGCGCGATGCCTGCAATGCGGCCTTGACGTTGCTGATGCCCTGATTGCCCGAAGCCAGTATCTTCTGACCGCCTTCAACCTTGGCGCGGGTCACATCCATTCCCCAGTAGGCGCCCAGCAGCTTGGCATCACAATAATTGAAACCACCCCGGTCGAAGAACGTGCGCATGGCATCCTGAGCATGGGCCTGGCTTGGCATGATAGTCACGATTGCCGCTGCCGACAGTGTTGTGCACAGACAAAATGCCAGTGCGAAGCGCCGGATAAGGCCAGGTTTTTTCGATGATATGACGTTCATTGCTTGTCCTCAGATCATGTTGCCACTCTCGGTTGCATTATTGAGGGACAAGATGACCAGACGTCATACCCATATGAGTATGGTTGAGGTTCAAATTTTTTGTCCCGCCGCGTGGAGGTACACGAACCGGGAACGCGACCGACAACGCTTACACAACATCCGATCAGTTATCGTCTGTTGTTTTTGCTCTATACATCAACGGTCATTTTTGTGCCGGTTGTGACAGCGTTTGTGCTCTACAAAAGCTGGACTGGTTGAGCGTCGTATTTGCAGGCGGGCCCCGTCC
>JABDRA010000532.1 GCA_013041995.1 Anderseniella sp.
TCCCTGTGTGTGGTGGAGATGTAAGCGCGTCCTCAACAAACAGCAGGTAATCAGACTGCTCCACATTGCCATCAATATATGAATTCGTGAAATGAATGTGCTGGATGTTTGCGACATTATCAAACGGTCTCAGCCTTATGGCATACTTGGTAAACACCAGATGACTGTTGGCGATGTACAGTCCATCAACTCCGGAGACTAACAGTGCATGCTCCACAAACCCATCACTCTCGTCTGTCTTGAATTGAATATTATCCATGTAGATGTTGGAACATTGCGACCTTATCGCTGATGCATTGTCCCAAGGATCTATTCTTATGTTTGAACTACCAGACTGAAGCGCTGCATAATTTTGCCCGATTTGTATATCGACGTCTGTCATCCAAACATTGTCGCAGCCGTTCAGGTGTATGCCAATAAACCCGTCTTGCAGACTGACGTTCGAAATATACATCCTGCTGGCACGAGTGACATCAATGAGTGCGCCGGTCGTCACCGCGTTTGTTTTGCACAGAACGTAAAAGTCGCGAAGTTGTATCCCAATGATCTTGGTGTTGTCGGGATCGGGGCCGACGATGGTAAACAGGTTGCCGTAATTGGCGATCCTGATGAGCATAGAGGCTTGGCCATACCCCTGAATAGTAATCTGATTGCTGTTGATCGTCAGTGTAGAACTGAGAAAATAGCCGCCCGGAGGGAACAAAACGGTTGCCCCCCGGGTGAAATTCACAACAAGGCTTTCAGCATAATCAATCGCCGCCTGGATAGCGGTTGTATCGTCGGCCGTACCGTCCGCGACAGCACCGAACATTTGCGGCGTTGGTGTTGTTTCGGCAAGCTCCCACCAAGCCCCGTCACCCGACTGGATCTTGCCGGCATGTGACGGTTCGGAGCCGGCACGTTGGTACGATGCCCCACCGCCATCTCCAACCGCTGTATACCCGGCGATGCGGACCAGGTTGATACCAGGCGCAACATTGGCAGCCTGCAGGTCTGCCCTTGTGTCGTAATCGATATCTTCCACGACCGAGGGTGTCTGATCGTGTTTCGACCAGTTGCCCGCGAAAATGGTTGTTGAAGCATTATCGGTTGTGGCCACCAGGTTGTCACCAACTGCGAACTCTATGCTGTCCACCGTGCCAGCCACCGACACATAATAGAACCAACCGGTCTGAGCCGCGCCGGTGCCGGGAAATGTCCCTGCTGATGCATCCCAGTTGCCTCTGTAGACCATGCCGTCAGACAAGGCGGCTATGTCAGTTTCCATCTGATCCAGATCAACTGCCTGGGTGACTGTGAGATGGCCGACCTTGGTTTGCGCTGCATCAGTAAAGGCGTTGGTGTTGCTTTCCGCTTCATAAAGCGCCTTGATTTCAGCACCAGCCAAAACAGTAGTAGCAACATCCACCCAGATTATATCGTCGGTCCCAATGACAATCGGGTCATCGGATGTGCAATAGTACGAACCTGCCCCAACGCTGCCTTCATTTACACGAACCTCAGACCCTTTGACCAAGTCACCCGCATCGACACAGTCAGCAGTACGCTGCCAAACGTCAGGGCTCGCGAGATAGATTCCGTTCTCCGAAGCATCCGCCTGCCCTTTGATCAAGACCCGATCATCCGCAACCACAGACACAGCATCTATTGGCTGCAGCCCTGATAATGTGATGTTTGCATTGGTAGCGACGCGGCAGGGCACCTTCTGTGAAATGGTAGCGTTTTCGCCATTGGCAATTGCGCCAATGCCGAGGCCCGATGACCTGTCGATGATAGTGCTGGGCATGAAATTACCTGTCTGACTTGGGTTTGGTTTCGTCGAGCGGTCAACCCTGAACCAGGGATTTTATCAACTCGCCAACGTGACGGGACATGTCCCTGCTAATGGCTCTGGTCCTGGCGATGGAATGGGCAATTACCTCATCGGCAAACTCACCGTATTGCTCCTTGATATCGGCATACACCTGGCGAACTCTGGTGACGGCTTCTTCGGTTTCTGGGTTGTCCGGCCCGGTTGGAATCCGGGTCAGCGCCTTGCCGATTTCAACGGCCCATTCATCCGGAACCGGAGCGAGTGACGCCTTTGCAATACCAAGCGCTGACTGGGTTGCCACCATTTCCCGCACCAGTGCCTGGACTTTTTGTGGTGATGTGGCGCTCGGGTCCTGAGCTTCCGACAACACTTGGCGAACAGATGGTAAGCGCATGGCAGCACGGGCCGGGTTTTCCTTTCGTTCGCGTCTTATCTGGCTCGCCCGCCGGGACATCCGCTCATGAACCGCCTGCCTGCGTGCGACGTCTTCTCCCTCACCTCCAGGCTCAGGCCGGTGTGCTTCGACCAGATCAATAATCTGCTCATCGGGCAGGCCTGGCATATTTTGAGCCTTGGCAGCGACACTGGTCGCGTCCTGTCTGGCCTCCAGCCACTGCCGGAGTTTGTCCGGGCCCAGTTCCCTCCACACACTATCGGCGTCGATATCCGTGTGTGCGCCGTCTGAAAAGACGGAGCGGATATCTGACCGGATGTCTTGTCCAAGCTGCCTGGCATGAACCCTGTCAGCCAAAGCACGCCTGCTATCTCGGCGTTCAAGCTCACGGCCGGCAGTGTCGAGCAGGTCTGATGTCTGTTCAGGTTCCAGTACATCGGCCCACGCCGGACGCCGCGCAATCTGTTCACAAGGCGTGCCGCCCTCACCACGCACAATCGCGGCTTCTGCAAGCCTGACCTGCCGGTTCACACCACCGTCTTCATCGCCGTCTGCAGCAATGGCAGCAGCAATTGCTTCGACATCACCGGACCTGACTGCCTTAGCCACATCATCCGGCAGATGGCCTGTGTGGTACCCCACGGAAACCAGCGCTGCGCGAACATTCGGCGCAAGACGACCAAACACCTTGCCGCCGACCTGCTTGTCAACGCCGGACAGAAATTGATCGACACGGCGGTCCACATCCCTGTCAGCATCCGCCCGGGCAACCGTCATGCCGGGTACGACTTTTTCAACCGTGCCATCTTCGCGGGTAACAGTGTCAGACCCATATCCGGCCCGTGTTGCAGGCCCGTGCCAGTAAGGGGTCGAGCGAAACCTGTGCAACTGCCTGATCAGCCCGGCCGGGCCCGCTTGTTCACCTCGCAGAAGCGACACAGCCAGCGCCGGATCCTCTTTTGTGGCCTGTGCGATTTTCGCAGATGCATACTGGCGCGCATAGGCAACACTTCGACCAGCAGCTTCCTCAACCGAAATAACACCTGTATCAACCATGTCCTGCAG
>JABDRA010000536.1 GCA_013041995.1 Anderseniella sp.
GGGCGCGGGTCGGCGGCCAATTCTTCGATCTGTTTCTGCCTTGGTATCACCGAGGTCGATCCCGGCAAGGTCAGCCTGCTGTTTGAACGCTTCATTTCCGAAGAGCGCAATGAACCACCAGACATCGATGTGGACTTCGAGCACGAGCGGCGCGAAGAGGTGATCCAGTATATCTATGCCAAATACGGGCGCGACAAGGCAGGCCTTGCCGCTACCGTGATCTCCTACCGGTCGCGGTCCGCCCTGCGCGAAGTGGGCAAGGTGTTCGGTTTGTCCGATGATGCGATCACCGCCATATCAGGCACCAAATGGGGAAGCTATTCGCGCGAGATCGAGGCCGAAGACGCCAGGCGTGCCGGGCTTGATCCCAGTGACAAGTATCTGAAACAAATGCTCGACCTTGCCTCCCAGATCATCGGATTTCCGCGCCATTTATCGCAACATGTCGGCGGCTTCGTCATTTCGCGAGACCGGCTGTCATCGCTCATCCCCATCGAGAATGCCGCCATGCAGGATCGCACCATTGTTGAATGGGACAAGGATGACCTGGAAAGCCTCGGGATGTTGAAAATCGACGTGCTGGCACTGGGCATGCTGACCTGCATCCGCAAGGCGTACAGCTTTTTGCAAAGTCATTACGGGCGCACAGAAACCCTGTCCTCGCTGCCTGACGAAGATGAGGCAACCTATGACATGATCTGCCGGGCAGACACGATCGGCGTGTTCCAGATCGAAAGCCGGGCCCAGATGTCCATGCTGCCGCGCCTGAAACCTCGTTGCTATTACGATCTCGTCATCGAAGTTGCCATCGTGCGGCCGGGGCCCATTCAGGGCGACATGGTGCATCCCTATCTGCGACGGCGCCAGGGCAAGGAGCGGGTCAGTTTCCCCAAGGAGGAACTGGCGGACGTTCTGGGCAAGACGCTGGGTGTGCCGCTGTTTCAGGAGCAGGCCATGAACATTGCCATCGTGGCTGCAAAATTCTCACCCGGCGAAGCCGACAAGCTGCGCCGCGCCATGGCGACTTTCAGGCGTGTCGGCACCATCAATTCATTTCAGCACAAGATGGTCGAAGGCATGGTGTCAAACGGCTATGAACGCGAATTTGCCGAGCATTGTTTCAAGCAGATCGAAGGCTTTGGCGATTATGGTTTTCCCGAAAGCCATGCCGCCAGTTTTGCCCTGCTGGTCTATGTGTCGTGCTGGCTGAAGTGTCATTATCCGGACGTGTTCTGCGCCGCCATCCTGAATTCACAACCCATGGGGTTCTATGCACCTGCCCAGCTGATCCGCGATGCACGCGAACACGGCGTCGACGTGCGTGATGTCGATATCAACCATTCAATGTGGTTATCGACGCTGGAACCGGATGCCAAATCTCTGCCGGTTTCCAGACAGTATCGTGAACAGGCAACAACTCAGAAAAACACCCACGCAGTGCGGCTGGGGCTGCAACAGGTCAAAGGGTTTGGCGAGGAGGACGCAACGCTGCTGATTGAACATCGCGCCAGCGGTTATGACAGCGTTCGTGATTTGTGGATGCGGTCGGGGCTGACCCGCCGGGTGATTGAAAAGCTGGCAGATGCAGATTGCTTTCGCTCCATTGGCATGAACCGGCGTGATGCTCTGTGGGCCGTAAAGGCGCTCGATCCGTTAAGCAGTTCAGAACGCCTGCCGCTGTTTGCAGCAGCCGATGCGCAGGACCTGCAGCGCGAGCCTGACATTCACCTGCCCCCCATGCCGTTGGGAGAACACGTCATCAATGATTATCAATCGCTGTCCTATTCCCTGAAAGCCCATCCTTTGTCGTTCCTGCGGCAACGGCTTTTGCAAGACCGGTATGTGAACAGCGAAGCGTTGCAGACAACACCCGGCGAACGCATGGTCAAGGTGGCCGGCCTTGTGCTGGTGCGCCAGCGGCCAGGCTCAGCCAAGGGGGTCATCTTTGCCACCATTGAAGATGAGACCGGTGTCGCCAACATTATTGTATGGCCGAAGGCATTTGAGAAATACCGCACGGTTATTCTGGGCAGCAGGTGCATTGGGGTGCGTGGCAGGCTGCAGACCGAAGATGGCGTCATTCATGTGGTCGCCCATCATCTGGAGGATTTAACGCCCTTGCTGGCAGAGATATCCACCCTGGCAGATGATATGGGAGGCCTTGCCAATGCCGATGAGGTCCGTCGTCCGCAGGAAAGCATTCAAGGCAAGATAAAGCCGGCACGGCGGTTTGCCCTGATGGCTGAAACCCCGTCCGCGGCAGGCACCGATCACAAACAACTCGCAAAAACAAAAACCACCCGTCAGGCTCTTCCAAAGGGCCGGAACTTTCATTAGAGCAGCATGGGTTCAAATGAACCCATAAAGTTGCTCTAACACTTTAGAACCGATCAGTTTTATGATTTGTGGTTGATTCAACCAAAAATCATCCTGATCTAGAGGGTGAAACCCAGCTATGATCCTTCCCCTGCGACAGGGCGTAATACATGTAATTTTGATTTTTCTCCAAACACGCTTATATGATTTTAGTGAAGCGAAGTATTTTTTGATCATCGACGGCCTGCGGGTAGTGATGAATGAAGAAAGACCCCGACACCATGAGTGAAACACTTGCAAAGCCAGCCAATGGTTCAAGCAACGCAAAGCCTGTGTTTTCTCAAGACCCGCACAAGACAAGTGAATCACGAGAAAAAGTGCTCGAAGTCGCCATTGGCCGGGAAGTCCGGGCATTTCGCCGCCAGCACAACATAACCGTCGCCGACCTTGCCAAGACCACCGGCCTGTCCATCGGCATGTTGTCGAAAATCGAGAACGGCGTGACATCTCCCTCACTCACCACACTGCAGGCTCTGTCCAATGCCCTGAGCATCCCGCTGACTTCTTTCTTTCGCGGATTTGAAGAACAGCGTGAGGCGGTTCATGTCAAAGCCGGCACAGGTGATGAGGCCGACAGGCGCGGTACGCGCGCCGGCCACCAGTACAACCTGCTCGGCCATATCGGGTCCAATGCGTCCGGCGTCATTGTGGAGCCCTATCTGATAACCTTGACGGAAGAGTCCGATACCTTCCCCGATTTTCAGCACGACGGCATGGAGTTCATCTATATGCTGGAAGGTGAGGTTGAATACCGGCACGGTGACAAGACCTTCATCCTGCAGCCCGGCGACAGCTTCTTTTTCGATGCCGATGCACCGCACGGACCCCAGACCCACATCAAGCTGCCGGCACGTTATCTGTCGATCATTTCGTATCCACAGAACTCGTAGATCAACGCCGCGTCCGGTTCCGGATTCGTGTTTCAGGCCCAATTTATGATTCTCTGCTGATTCAATAAAAAACACTGTGAGCCCAGCCACTGGCTTCGTCCGCGACCATTCCAGGCAATCATCCACCATCGAATTAGCGCATCACCACCGGCCACCAGCAGCGGAAAACTGCCGATGGCGCGCATTCCCTCATGACTAGATTTCATCCACAATTACACTGATCAGACTGGTGCGGCATATTGACAGAGCCCGGGTTTTGCACGAACCTCTCCATTCAACTTTTTTTACTAGCAGGCATATTTTCGCTTGAACTAAACTAACTGAATGCCCAAGGGGCATGTTGAGAGGGAGGGAAAGAAATGGGGAGTAATATTGACGCACTCACCACGGTGTTCACCGAGTTTTACTACTGGGTGACGGTGGTGATGATGTTTTTGATCCACGTCGGGTTCTGTATGTATGAGGTGGGCGCAAGCCGCCGCCGCAATCACATGCACACACTGATGAAGAACACGATGCTGATCCCGCTGGTCACCATCACATTCTTCTTCTTCGGCTGGTGGATCTACTGGGCCTTTCCAAATGGCCCGGGCTTTATCGGCGGCCTGGAAGACGGATCTGCCAACGCACCTTGGTCCCCGACCATGGCCACAAACCTGAGCGACCGGATCACCGGTGTGTTCTGGGCAGCCTTCCTGCTGTTCTCCTGGACCGCTGCCTCGATCGTGTCCGGTTCGGTTATCGAACGCATTCGGTCAACGGCTTTCTGGATCCATGCCGTTTTGATCGGATCGGTGTTCTGGATCATCGATGCATCCTGGGGCTGGCACTATGCCGGCTGGATGGTCAAGGTACTTGGCTATCACGATGCCTACGCGTCCGGCGTTATCCACGCGATTGCCGGTGGTTATGCACTTGGTGTCCTGGTGGTTCTCGGGCCGCGTCTCGGCAAGTTTGCCGCCGACGGTACACCACGCGATATCCCGCCGCACAATCCATGGCTGGTCACCATCGGCCTGTTCCTGATCTATACGGGCTTCTGGGGCTTTTACGCCGCGTGCAACGTGCCGATCATCTCGCCTGAAGTCATTGACGGCCAGATCACCGGTGTCACCTGGACAGCCACCAACATCTATCTTGCACCAACCACGCTGGGTGCCATCACCTTCAACTTCCTGATGTCATTGTCGGGCGGATTGCTGGTTGCCTACGTGGTGTCCAAGGGCGATGCCTTCTGGACATATTCCGGTGGCCTTGCAGGGATTATTGCGGCATCTGCCGGCAACGATCTCTACCATCCGATACAAGCCATGTTCATAGGTGGTTTCGGCACTTTCTGCGCCTACAAGCTGCACTACTGGGTCGAACGCAAGTTCAAGATCGATGATGCGGTCGGTGCGGTTGCGGTACACGGTTATGCCGGTTTCATCGGCGTGACCATTGCCGGCTTCATGCTCTGGGGCCAGCCATCGTCGCCGTATGAAGGCTATGCCGCCATCAACCCGCTGGGTAACTTCATTGGTGCCATCATCATGTTCGGTGTGCTTGGCTTCCTGCCGGCGTACATCGTCTCGAAGATCATGGCGGGCATGGGCATGCTGCGTATCCCTGCAAAAGCCGAACTGCAGGGCCTTGATCACCATAGCGAGCTTGCCTACCAGGCAGCCATTGATGACGTAACCAATGCTGAGCGTGAACTCGCTGCGGCCCAGAAATAAGGAGGATAGATCATGTCTACCAATGGTATGGAAAGCTGGGCAGTCGATCTGAAGGATGTCAGTGCCATCTATCCCTTCCAGGGAACCGAGGTCATCCTGGTCATCCTGGGAATTGTGTTCTGGATCGGGTTTCATGTGCTGCAGGCACGGGTCGAAGCCGAAGAACTGGCTGACGCTGAACGTGACTTCAACGCAGAGCACTCGCACAAGAGCATTGATCGATACTAGATCACCTTGCTAAGGCAAGGGCGGATGTGACAATCGCATCCGCCCTTTTCTTTTGCCTGTAAAGAAAAAAACATTCCTGTGAGTTGAAAACGTTTATCGTTGGTGATAGCGTTTTTCCTAATCACAATCACCAAATTGGACACAACAAGAAATGTGCGGGATCGTAGGATTATTCCTCAAGGACAAATCGCTGGAACCGAAGCTGGGGTCGATGCTGACCGACATGCTGATTACCATGACGGACCGTGGTCCCGATAGCGCAGGTATCGCCATTTACGGTCGGGACGAAGACAGCAACACCAAGGTGACCATCCAGTCGGGAAATCCCGCTCAGGACTTTGAGGACCTGGACAAAGCACTGTCCGAAGCAACCAACA
>JABDRA010000537.1 GCA_013041995.1 Anderseniella sp.
AAAAGACAAGGCCGCTCAGGAGGTTGCGTCAGCCTTGAACAACAAAGCGGTTGCCTTGCCCCAGTCCGACATTGACGTGGTTGCACAAATGGCGGCAAACCACATGCACATCAACGGTAAAACGGGAAACAATGCGCGTCCGCCGAAATCGTGGATAGCCGAAGGCGCAAAGCCTGAAATGTTTGTGTCTGACCCCGCTGAATAGTTGGGGTTTATGGCGCTTACGGTAGCAGCCTGTCGGCTGCACCTCCGCTAGGGCGGGCCTGACCGGCCCGAGGTCCGGTCGGACCTAGTTTCAGAGTTCACCACCCTGATCCTACAGCAGTAGTGATGAATTCCCATCCGAAGCACGTAAGTGCTGAGGCAAGGCCGACCGGCCGTCGCACGAAGTGCGCCCTAGCGGAGCGGTTGGCATCAGCCAACCTACGTGAGCGAAATTCCTAAAAGGAGATAAACACCCATGATCATCAAGGATGGCTACACCTATGTGGCCGGTTCTCACAAATCTGACGTTGCCGATCTGCCGAGGACGGCGTCTGCGGTGCGCGTTACCGTGCCTGCTGCCGCATCTGCCGTGGTGCTCGCGGTGTGGATGGACGGTGACGACATGGCCGTGCCACTTACCTTTCTGCCCGGCCATAACGGCTGGGAGCCGGTGCGCGTTCGGCGAATTCTCACAACCGGTACATCCGGTGATGCCGAAGCCGGTGTCGAGATCGTGCTGGGCACCGCAGGTACGCCTTCGTGAAGCCCGGCCGGGGCGGCTTGCTCTACCGGTTTTAGGTTGCAAACATGCCGGCATTTGAACCATCCGAGACCGACCGGCGCAGGGTCATGATGCTGGTCGTGTGCGGCATTGCGCGGGACAAGATTGCCGAACACCTCGGCATTTCCAGGCCGACCTTGTACAGGCACTTTGGCAACGAACTGGACAATGGCAACGACATCGCCAATGCTGCCATTGCTGGCAGCCTGTACCAGAATGCCGTCGATGGCACAGTGAGCGCGCAGATTTTCTGGATGAAAACCATTGCCCGATGGAGCGACAAGAACAGGGATAATGTGGGATTTGCCAAGGCTGCACAAGCCGAAGCAGAAGCGCCCGTCCTCTCGGACCGTGAGGTGGCCCGGCGCATTGCCTTCGTGCTCGACAGAGCGGCCAGAACCGAAGATACGGAACCCACATGACAGGACTGCTCGACGAACTGCTGGCGCGTATCAAGGCGGCCGATCCTGACGAGGTCGAACTGGTGCGGCGCGACGTCATGCAGCGCACTGCGGACATGGCCTGGATACCCAATCCAGGCCCGCAGACGGATGCCTATTACTGCGAGGCCGACGAACTGCTCTATGGCGGCGAGGCAGGCGGCGGCAAGACCGACCTTTTGCTGGGACTGGCGCTGACGGCCCACCGCAAGAGCCTGGTCCTGCGGCGCCTCGACAAGGAGGTTGATGGCCTTGAACAGCGCATGGAGGAAATTCTGGGCAACCGTGACGGCTACAACAGCCAGAAACGCATCTGGCGCCGTAACCACCCGAAGCCCGGTTTGATCATGCTGGGCGGCTGCCAGCATCTGAACGACAGGGCAAAGTATCAGGGCACGCCGAAGGACTTTGTCGGCTTTGACGAACTGGCGAACTTTCTGGAAGCCCAGTACACGTTTATCATTGCCTGGGCACGGTCCACGCTGAAGGGCCAGCGCGTGCGTGTGGTGGCTGCATCCAATCCGCCGGTGACACCGGAAGGCATGTGGATCAACCGGCGCTGGGCTCCCTGGCTGATGCCGGATCATCCCAACCCGGCCCTGCCGGGTGAACTGCGCTGGTTCACCACCATCAAGGGGGAGGACTGCGAAGTCGACGGCCCCGGTCCGGTTGAGATAGACGGAGACGTTGTGCGCGATGCAAAGGGCAAGCCGGTACTGCCCAAGTCACGCACCTTCATTCCTGCCGAACTGGCCGACAATCCCGACCTTGCAGACAGCGGCTATGCATCCATTCTGGCAGCCCTGCCGTCGGGCATGCGCGAAGCCATGATGGAGGGTGACTTTACCATCGGCCAGCGCGATGAACCGTTCCAGGTCATTCCGCAAAGCTGGGTAGAGGCAGCCATGGATCGCTGGCATGAGGCGGGCTCCTCATCCCCCATGACCGCGCTGGGTGTCGATATTGCCCAGGGCGGCAGCGATATGACGGTGCTGGCGGCGCGTCACGGTGGCTGGTTTGCCAGGCTGAAGACCTACAAGGGTGTTGATACCCATGACGGCCCCAGTGTCGCCGGCCTGATTTTCATGCAGCTGCGTGACGGGGCCGAAGTGGTACTGGACATGGGCGGCGGCTATGGCGGGTCAACCTATGATCACCTGAAGCAGACCCTGTCGCCGGCCCAGTTCAACGGCGCAGCAGCGGGCCCAGGCCGCGACAAATCCGGTACGCTCGGCTTCCTCAACCTCAGGGCAGCAGCCTGGTGGGCACTGCGCGAGGCGCTGGACCCGGAATATGGTGGCCAGATCGCCCTGCCGCGCGATGCAGAACTCAAAAGCGATTTGTGCGCACCGACCTACAAGGTAGTGCCGGGTGCCAGGATCCAGATCGAGGACAAGCAGGAACTGAGAAAACGCATCGGCAGGTCACCGGACAGGGGCGACGCCGTGGTCATAGCCTACTGGGCGTCAGGCAAGAGACGGGCAGGGGGCTACAGATCACATGACCTGCCGCACCGGGCGGTGACATCGAGGAGATAGGCCCGAGGGTGACAATTATGTATTTGTCGCAGTGGGTTACTGCTGAAAAGGGCAACAGTCTCATTCTGTTGTTTGACACTGGCATTGACCTGCTTACACAAATATCCGCAAAACCCGTGTGCATCAGCGATACAGTGAATATCCATGTGTATCTGTGGTTTGTTCGGCTCGTAACTAGCTTCAGTTTGTCCCGCTCACGGTAGCAGCCTGTCGGCTGCACCTCCGCGAGGGCGCACTTCGTGCGACGGCCGGTCGGCCTTGCCTCAGCACTTCGTGCTTCGGATGGGAATTCATCAAGACAGTTGTTCAGTGTCGGAGAACGGCCTGAGCGAAGCGAAGAAAGCTGTTCGCCCTCAAAGATGAACTCTGGAACTAGGCCCGACGGGCCTCGGGCCGGTCAGGCCCGCCCTAGCGGAGCGCAGCCGAAAGGCTGCTTGCGTGAGCGATATACTTAAAAGGAGACAACCCCATGTCCAAGGCCATCAAGGCAATCGGTTCGATTTTCAAACCGAAGATACCGGAAGTTGCCGTCAGCAAAATGCCTGATCCCGGCTCGTTTGCCAGCAAGGTTGCGGCGCGCGACAAGGTGCGTGAGCGCCGCAGGAAACGCGGCGGGCGCGATGCCACGATCTATTCCGGTCAGTCCTATTCCGGCTCCAATCTGGGTGGAACCGCCTGATGGCATTGCCCGAACGTGCCACCCGCTTATGGGCTGGCTGGGCCAGGAGGAAGACCGGCCGGACGAAATCGACGGCCGCGAGTTTGACTGGACCTACGATAACCCGATTGAAGATGCTCGGCGCGATGGCCTGGCGCTGACATTTGGCCGGGCTATGGAACTGACCCAAGTAGCAACTGGTGCCGATCCGAAAGTCGCAGCGCGGTTCAACGTCACCAAGGCTTATGGCGACACCATGATATGCTGTTGGGCAAGTTAAGGGAATTCCTGATGTCTGAACCTGGTGGTCATGAGAGCACGACACATGTTGGTCGCCCTTTGAGTTGGTGGCTGGTAACTTATCTTTTCTACACCCTGGCGTTTCTGTTTACTTTTGCCACGGCGTTCCCCTTTGCAGCTAGTACCTCAGGCAGAATAGAAGTGGTTTTGATAAATTTGGCCATACTGGTCGTTTTCGGTATTTTGATACTATCTGTCTTTGTATTCAGAAAATTTTTGATATTGTTAAACTGCTCAATAATGGCAGTTTGGGTGTCTATTTTTACAGTATATTTTCTAAGTAGAATACCATCAAGTTATAGAATAGGTGGTGAGAAGTCGGTATTGGGTGATTTTCAAGTATTCGCACTCATCGGTATTCCATCTATTGTTTTTCTGACGATGACGGCAATGAGATTTAGAAAAAAATCATCCTGATCTGGGGCTTGTTCGTCAGCAGGTCGCAAACAGCAGTGACGGATGTGTAACGGTGTTGAGGGTATGGTGGCGGACACAGCGCAAAAGATCTTGAAATCAGCATTGCCAAAATGGCGCGAAGTGCAGGATTGGGCAACTGATGGTGCTGCTGACTGGGCAGTTGGCCTGTCTGTGGCGTCACAGTTGCCCGGTCGTCTAGACGGTCCCGCAGATGCGTTTCGCCATTTGCTGATCGCTGCTGAACTGCATCGTGTCTATGGTCAAAGCTATGCCGGCAGATTGTTGAACGCGCATGAGTTCGACTTCGGACATTCCTCCGACACGGATATGGACGAATACAACAACGAAATAGGCCAGCAAATTGGCCGATATGTTCGGTCCAACAACGGCAGCACGGCGGATGTCATCAAGTTTGCCAAACAGGTAATGTTGAATTCATTTCCTGGCGGTGACAGTGCAAATGTGCGTTGGGAGCCGGGGCCTGAAACCGGATGGCGTGTGAAAGCCGCAAAGTCCACGCAATTGCCAAACGGCGTGATCCTGCAACCCGCAGTCGTTGCGGAGAACGACCCTGACAAATAGCTGACCGGCAATCCGGTTGACAACGAAACCGGGCAACACCTTGCAACCAGGAATGTGAACTGGCCCAGGCCCGGCTGGGAGAAGAAGTTTGACTACACCGGTGTGGACACGGCATCGCAATACCTGCGGAGAAACAGACCTGCACAGTGGACCGAAAGTGCGGAACCGACACGGCCCGGGCCCGGCACCAAACCGGGCGCACGACCGGGTAATCCGCATGGCCCGGAAAGTCGAAAACGAGATCGCGGCGACTTGCGGGATCGGGGTCCTGGCAAACAACCTGACCCGGATGGCTTTTCGCCGGGCCGCGGTGACTTGTTTGAACCACCATCGGATGGATCGGTCGAACCGAGGGCGCAAAGCCGGGATCGCAGCGATCTGCAAGATGCGGCGCCAGCAAGCCAGATCAACCCCATGGCCAGCCATGCCGGCGCGGACGAACTCGACATTTACCAGATGGCAGAAGAGGTGTTCTCCAGCCTGACGCTGGATGACTGGGCGATCATACCGGATGACAATGATCCGTTTGACAACCGCGATCCTTTCGCCAATGGGGTGAAATGGGTGCCTGGCATTGGACTGCCGCCCGTGAACCTGTAAACCGACTTTCTGATCAAACCGGCCATCCCGACATATGCGGTCCCGGTTGAACCTCGGGGTCAAGACCCCACCAACCCGCTACTGTCCCTACGTCCCGGCAGGCGCATGAAACCGGCTCTTCGCTGAACCGAAGACCTCCCGGTGTCTGCTCGTCTTCCAGCCACCCGTTCAGGACCAAGCTTTCATTCAACCCATCAATTGAAGGAGGGACACCATGCCTGGTGCAGCCCCAATGATTCAATATCGGGAAGAGATGGTTCTGGCATTCGGCCAGCGGCAATCGCTTCTCAAGGATACAACCACCAAGGAAAGCCAGACCAAAGGCAATCAGGCGACATTCCTGATTGTCGATTCATCCGGCACAACAGTGACCCGCGGCGTCGGCGGTCTGATCCCGGCACGTGACAACAACAATACCCAGACCACCGTCACGCTGAAGGAAAAACACGACCTCATCGAAATGACCGGGTTCAATATCTTCCAGTCACAAGGTGATCAGCGCGAAATCATGCAGATCAACACCATGTCGGTGTTGAAC
>JABDRA010000545.1 GCA_013041995.1 Anderseniella sp.
CTGTTGTTTCTGGTACCGCCGGTTGCATCACTGCTGGCGTGGTTCGTGCTCGGTGAGGCAATGCCGCCACTGGCGTGGGCCGGCATGGTATTGGCCGGTGCCGGAGTACTGGTCGCCACCAAGGCCAAAGCTGCATAGAGAATTTCCGGCAACCGTCTGTCCTGGCCCTAAAACAGTTCCGTAATCTCCCTGTCATCGGGTGCCGTGCCCGATATTGCCAACCGATCGAGGAACGCCGGTACAATGTCTTTTGCCCGATCAACAACTTCGAAGTGCACTTCCAGGCCCTCGCGGATGAACTTTTCTTCCTTCATGTGGGAAACAAGCGTCAGAAGTGGTTGCCAGTAATCATCTATGTTGGCGACAATGATTGGCTTCTTGTGCCGCCCGAGCTGCGCCCAGGTTGCAATCTCCACCAGTTCTTCCAGCGTGCCGATGCCGCCGGGCAGGGCGACAAAACCGGATGCACGTTCAAACATCATCATCTTGCGCTCGTGCATGTCGTCCACAATCAGGAGTTCATGGCCGCCGTCTTCAAGCATGCGTTCGCGCTTCATCAGGAACTTCGGAATGATGCCGGTAACATGAGCGTTGCCGGCAATGACCGTGCGCGCCACTTCGCCCATGAGACCAATGCCACCACCGCCGTAAACCAGCCCGACATTTTGTTCGGCCATGGATGACCCGAGGTCGCGCGCAGCCTGCATGTATGACGGGTTGCGGCCTTCGCCGGAGCCGCAATAAACGCACAAAGACAGATTAGTTTGGGAAAGACGATTCGATATCATGTGTCCATTGTGTCACAGGCCGAGGGGCTGGCGTCAAGCACTGCGTGTGGTAATTTGTGAGCGTGGTCTTTTTGTCTTCCTTGAGAGGGGATGACATCATCCAGGTCTGGCTTTATCATGGGTAAAATGAAGTCAGGCAAAGATTGCACCAACTTCGTACGCGGACTATGTTCTCATTGCGGACACAAGAGCGGCATGGGTTCAGGGGAACCCGTAAGGTGGCTCTAACAATTTGGAAGCGATCAGGTTTGTGAATTTTGGGTGTTTCAACCAGAGCGCACGCTGATCCAGCGACAGGAATGAAAATGAAGCCTCTTGTATTGTTCAGTTCACTTGCAGTGATTTGTGCGGGCGGCCTGGCAGCCCTAAGCTATAAGGGGTTGCAGGATGATCCGTCGGCTCTGACTTCACTATCGTCAGGTTCGCAGACCGTCAAGATCAAGCCTGCCGAGACGGCATCGACGCCGCCGGCCAGCCAGCAATCTGCTGAAACAACTGCCGCCCCAACAGAAAAGACCGCAGAAAAAGCTGAAGAAAGCGCACCGGAAACATCTGAAGAAAAATCTGAAGAAAAGCCCGACGAAAAAGTTGCGGCTGTTGCACCTAAGGAAGTCGAAACAGCTCCATCTGCTGAACCTGTCCCAGAATTAAAACTGGGTGATGAGACCGCAAAACCGGAAGCTGCCGAAGCGGAGCCCGAAGGCGCTTCATTTGATATTGTACGGGTTGAAGAAGACGGATCAGCAGTCCTTGCGGGCCGGGCAGCGCCGGGGTCGACGGTTCGGTTGTTGATAAACGAAAAAGTCGCCGGTGAAACGCAGGCCAATGAGCGCGGCGAATGGGTCCTGATACCGGCTGAGCCAATGGCCGCCGGTGCCCATCAGATGCAGATAGAGACTGAAAATGCCGCTGGCGAAGTCAAGCTGGCGGAACAGAGTGTCGCGCTGACGGTCCCCGACCAGCCGGGTACCCAGCCTCTGATCGTGCTGAGTGAAACCGCAAAACCGTCAAAGGTGCTGCAAAAGCCGGAACCCACAGAGGTCAAGCAGGCTGAGGCCACGCAGGACTCCACTGCGAGCGAGGGCGGCGAAGCAACCACGGCTGCCGGCCAGCAGCCTGCTGCTGAATCCAAAACGGCGGCTTTGGAGCCGCCGGCTACAGCCACTGCGCCTGCAGCCACATCAACGGGACGCAGCTTGAACGTGGATGTCGTTGATTACGACGATGCAGGACTGACGACATTCTCCGGCCGATCAACTCCTGGCAGCACAGTGCGCGTCTATGTTGACGACGTTGCTACCGGTGAAGCAATCGCTCGCAATGACGGAACCTGGTCCTTTACCGCCGGTCGTGAGATCGCATCGGGCCCGCATACCTTGCGCACAGATCAGATCGGCGCGGACGGCAGCGTCACCGAGCGTATCGAATTACCATTCTTCCGGGAGTCTGCCGAGCGCATTGCCAGCCTCCAGGCGCAGCGCAAGACAACGGTTGAAGAAGAGCAGCCGAAACCGGAAACATCGGCAACTGCTGCCGCAGAGCCGGATGCAACTGCAAAAGTTGTTGCGGCAGATACCCAGGCCGAACCAGCCGAAACGGAAGCGCCGGCTGCCACCGGAACCGAGACGCAAGACAGTGTGAAAACGGCAGAGCAATCCCAGCCGGCCGAGAAGCCGGAGATGGCTGAAACCCAACCGACGTCGGAGATCAAGGGCGATGCCGAGACCGCCAGGTCTGATGTTGCACCGGCTGCTGCCGAGCCTGATGCAACTCAACAAACCGCAGCTGTCGAACCTGATACAGAGCCGACAAAAGCTGAAACAGCCCAGCAGCAGGTCGCTGCAGTCGAACCTGATGCAGAACCGGTCAAGCCAGCCGATTTAATGGCAGCCACCGAGGATGATGAACCAGAACAAGTGGCCACACCGGAGCCGGACACAGCGTCTGCAGAAATTGCTTCGGAAACATCTGAAACCGGGCAGGCGGAAACCACCACGCCTGCAACCGACGCGCCTGCAACCGGAAAAGTGGTTATTCAGCCGGGCAACAATCTCTGGCAGATATCGCGTGTGATTTACGGCAAAGGTCGTCAATATACGGTGATTTATGATGCCAACAAGGAACAGATCCGCGATCCGAACCGTATTTATCCGGGACAGATTTTCGAAACGCCGGGCTCAGACGCACCGGAGTCTATTGATCCCGACTGCCGGCGTCCTCTGGCGGAATGCAACTGACATTCAGTCGAACGCATGCTGCCCTGACAGTGTGCAAGTGCTCTCGATCTAGTGATTGTGCGTGGCTCCGGTATCACCGGCAATGGCTCCGATTTGCACGTCGCCTGCGTTTTCGAAAGTCAGGGTGAGCGGTACCGTGGAGCCTTTTTCAGGTATGGATTTCACGTCGAACATCATGATGTGATAACCACCTGACTTCAGTTCCGTCACCGAACCAGCCGGAATTTCAATGGCCTCGACCGGATGCATTCTCACCACACCGTTGTCCATGGTATGCGTGTGCAGTTCCACCCGCTGTGACAACGTGGAAGACGCCGCAACCAGCTTGTCGGCGCTGCCCTTGTTGTCGATGCTCAGGAATACTGCGCCGGGCCGGCCTTCAAGCAGGAAGCGTGCGGTTGCATTGCCGATTGACAGTTGACCGGCTGTTGCCTGAACGGTCATGTCGTGGTGTCCATTCTGCACAATGTGCATAACGGTGTATGCGCCGCCGGCCGTGGCAAGTACTGCCAGAGCGGCAAGCAGGTAGGCTGGTTTCATGAGTTTCGCTGTCCTTCGATCATCCGACAAACTGCCAATTCGGTTGAGCTTTGGCCATGCGGCATACGGCCCTTGTGGCGACTGCAATCATCGTTTATCGTCAATTTACGATGATTGCACGATTCCTCGACCAGAAACCAACCTTGCCAAGTGTCCCAGACAGTGTGGATAACATCCGGGTAGCAACTGTCATGGCAGCGTTGGGGCATCCGGCTCGGGTGACGATATTGCGCAGGCTGGCATGCTGTGACGAGTGCTGCTGCCGCGAAGTGGTTGAACACTTGAATCTGGCACAGTCCACAGTGTCACAACATCTGAAAGTATTGGTCGACGCCGGGCTTGTCAGCTATGAACCCCGGCGACCGAAATCGCGTTATGTATTGAACAGGCAGGCGCTGCAATCGGTATCTTCTGCAATCAGCGACCTGGTCCATGATTGCTGTTCGCAGCAGCCATCCGCTAACTCCTAAGGCATCTAGTTTTGACCGCTAAAAAAGTTTCCGCCGACAGCGGTGCCACGCTCCGTACGATCCGCAATCTGTGGCCCTACATGTGGCCGTCTGACCGACCGGACCTGAAAATCCGGGTGCTGTGGGCGACGCTGTTTCTGGTCATTGCCAAGCTGGTGCTTGTCGTCGTGCCGTATTTCTTCAAATACGCAACAGACGCCCTCAACGGCAAGTCGGACGCACCGGAGTTTTTCCCCGCCTGGCTGCTGGCACCGGTCATGCTGGTGCTTGCCTACAATGTGGCCCGGGTCACGCAATGGGGTTTCAACCAGTTGCGCGACGCGTTGTTTGCGCGCGTTGGCCAGCATGCTGTCCGGCAACTCGCCTTTCGCACCTTCAAGCATATGCACAAGCTGTCCTTGCGGTTCCATCTGGAACGCAGGACCGGCGGCCTGTCCCGCATAATAGAGCGTGGCACCAAGGGCATCGAGATCATCGTGCGGTTCACCATCTTGAACACGGCACCGACCATTCTGGAGTTTGCGCTCACCGCAGCGATATTTGCCTATGCCTACGGTTGGAGCTATGTCGCCGTTATCGCGGCGGTGGTGTGGTTGTATTCTTGGTTCACCGTGCGTGCCAGTGACTGGCGCATCAATATCCGCAAGGAAATGAACGAGTCTGACAATGAAGCCAACACCAAGGCCATCGACAGTCTCCTGAACTTCGAAACGGTGAAGTATTTCGGTAATGAGGAGATGGAGGCCAGACGGTTTGACCAGTCCATGCAGCGATATGAGTCCTCGGCGACCAAGACCTGGACGTCGCTCGGGTGGCTCAATTTCGGGCAGGGACTGATCTTCGGCACCGGCATGACCATCGTAATGGTGATGTCGGCGCTCGAAGTGCAAGCCGGCAACCAGACAATCGGTGATTTCGTGTTCATCAATGTCATGCTGATGCAATTGTCCGTCCCGCTCAATTTCATCGGGTTCGTGTACCGTGAAATCCGTCAGGGTCTGGCAGACATCGAACAGATGTTTGACCTGTTGTCTGTTGAAGAGGAGATCGTCGATGCACCGGATGCAAAACAGCTTGATGTCAGTGATGGCGTCATCCGGTTCGACAATGTGGATTTCTCATATGATCAGGAACGGCCGATCCTCAAGGGGCTGGATTTTGAAGTTCCAGCCGGGCAGACCTTCGCCATCGTCGGTCCGTCAGGTGCCGGCAAATCAACCATTTCGCGGCTCATCTACCGGTTCTACGACGTAACCGGCGGCAGTATTTCCATTGACGGTCAGGATGTCCGCGAGGTGACCCAGAAATCATTGCGCGCCGCCGTCGGCATGGTGCCGCAGGACACTGTTTTGTTCAACGACACGATCCGGTACAATATCCGCTATGGCCGCCCGGACGCGACCGACGAAGAAGTCGAGGCCGCTGCCAGGCTGGCGCAGATCCACGACTTCATTCTTGATCTGCCGGACGGCTATGATGCCATGGTCGGGGAGCGGGGATTGAAGCTGTCCGGTGGCGAAAAACAGCGCGTCTCGATTGCCCGCACGATTTTGAAAGGTCCGCCTATCCTGATCCTGGATGAGGCAACCTCGGCGCTCGACACCATGACGGAGCAGGACATCCAGACAGCACTTAAACTGGTGTCGAAAGATCGCACGACGCTGGTGATCGCCCACAGGCTGTCAACCGTCGTTGATGCGGACCAGATTATTGTACTCGGCGAAGGCGCCATAGCCGAGCGCGGCACCCATGCGCAGTTGCTCGAGCACGATGGTGTCTACTCATCCATGTGGAATCGCCAACG
>JABDRA010000546.1 GCA_013041995.1 Anderseniella sp.
CGACGCCTGCGCGGACGCGAGCAAAGCTCGCCTCGCAGTGGCTCGGTTTGAAAATTTACCGCGCCGGTTTTGCGGATTCACGTGAAGTTGTCTGTGTCTAGATCACGTTTATGGGTTCACTTGAACCCATATTGCTCTAGTGGGTCCAGTTATCGGTCCGGCCCCAGCGGAAATTGTCGGAATACGACTTGGACTTGGCAGACGGCTTTTTCGGCTCGATAACCTGATAGGCATGGCCTTTGCGCCTGGCGTAGTTTTCCGCCTCTTCACGGGTGGCGAAGGTCAGCTTCAACTGCTGCTTCATGTCACCGGATGACGTCCAGCCCATCAGCGGGTCGGTTTCGCGCGGGGCTTCTGCTTCAAATTCCAGCACCCAGTTTTTCGTCTTGGCCTTGCCGGACTGCATGGCATTGCGCGACGGCTGGTAAATGCGTGCAGGCATGATGTCGCCTTCTGTGTTGCCGGTTGGCTTCAAACTCGTTTCAGGGCCGGCCGGTGGTCGGAGCGGAGAGATTCGAACTCCCGACCCTCTGGTCCCAAACCAGATGCGCTACCAGGCTGCGCTACGCTCCGAATGCCGTTGCCGGAAAAAACCATCCCTGACTGGTGAAAGGGTGGTTACAGGAAAACACACCTGCTCGGCAAGGGGGTAAGTGGCCAGATCAGGATGATTTTTTTGAATCGGCCAAAAACCATACTGATCTATGAGCCGTTGAAAAATCGATGCTTCAGCCGGCTGCCCGGCCTGATGCCGAGTTTCGCTGCCGTCCCGGCAACAAGCTCCATCACCGCAGTCACCTCCCGGCCTGCACTGAGTACGTCGAGTGACTGGGGAACCGTGTTGGCCTGAACATGAACAACAAGACCATCAGCAGCCACAAACAGCATGTCGAGAGAGAGATAGGTATTGCGCATCCACATGGAGACCAGGCGGGGACTTGGCCAGTGAAACAACATGGCCTCGCGCTCACCCATGGACCGGCGAAACATCAGTCCGCGCGAGCGTGTTTCGTCAGTGGTGGCAATTTCGGTGGCAAATGCGATGTCGCCGCGATCAGTGGTCACGATCACCTGCTCAACCGGCAGGCGAACAACCTCTTCCGATGCCTGCGACGGCCCCGCAAGAAACAACAATGACAACAGAACTGACGCCAATATCCGCATGGCATGCCTTGTACGCCGTATCTGACGGCGGATCAATTCGTGCCAGGCAACCGGTCGTCATCAAGGCTGAGACGAACTTCAGCAGCCATCTTTCCCTTGGCACCGTCACCAAAGCGGACATAGATCCACTGGTCCGGCTCTATCTCGGCAATCGCGGTTTTGCGCAGAACCTCCATGTGAATGAAGATGTCTGGCTCGCCTTCGCCTTCACTGGCAAAACCGAAGCCTCGGGTGCGATTGAACCACTTGACCTTCACACGGGTCCACTCGCTGCCGGCCTCAACGTTCTGGTGAGTGCGCGGTACGCGCTCTACCGGATGGATGGCAGTGGTCGTGTCGACGTCCAGCACCCGCAGGCACTGGATGCCTTTTTGACGCTGCACAGCTTCGCAAACCACACGCGTGCCTTCCAGCGGCGCGTCAAACCCGTCGCGCTTGAGGCAGCTCAAATGCAGCAGGACATCAGGGATGCCGCTGTCGGGTATGATGAAGCCATAGCCGCGCGCTACGTCAAACCACTTGACGAAGCCTGCCACCTCGAAAATTTCAACATTAGATTCCAGCTCTGATAGTGAAGATTGGCGCACTTGTCCGGTCTGTGCCGGTGTGTTGTTTCTTAATTCAGCCCCATCGTCCACTGGCCCGCCATCACCAGCCATAATAACCGCTCCTAACCTTTACTCAAATCCGCCGTCTACAGTTGCCCTCACCCAAATGATGGGCAAACACTGGCGATTTGTACAGCCATCACATCGGGAAATTTTCGGATATACACAAAGTTGATCGATGTTCGTGCAGGCGCTGCGATCACCGGTTGCCGCAACGCCCGGGTAACCGTTTGAAAATCCGGCTTTTTTGTGGATTTTTTGTGGTTCTCATGTTTTTGCAGTTTAATTTTTTTTCTTTTCAAACCTGTGCGCAACCCGGTCAGATACCCGGCACAGGCACACCTTCCGGGGGATCCAGCTGCCAGAAACCGGCATGGAGAACAGCGAATCAACATCAGACGCGAAGCATTGGAGTCTCAAAATTACTTCGCAAACGGGCCTGAAATTCTCATTTTTTACAAACCGCTGCTCAGCTGTGGGCAACACATGATCGCGATATTAAATTTTTGCATTTTTCATAGGCAATTTGTCGCATGAGGGTACACTGTTTACCGGGAAGCAGAGGAGGAAACTACATCATGGCACTCAAGCCAGCACTTACTGATCTTCCGATCAAGACGGCGGATGCCGGATTTTACAAAGGGTTCAGTAAGGACGTTACTATCGCGTCCAAATTCATCATCGGCGGACTTGTGATCTGGGCAGTGGCGTTTCCGGAACAGGCCGGTGCGGTGCTCAACAAGTTCAATTCATTCATTCTGAGCAATTTCGCCTCCTGGTATATCTGGGTCGTGGCGCTGTTTGTCCTGGTGTGCGTCCTGCTGGCCTTGTGGCCTGCAGCAGGCAAGCTCAATCTGGGCCAGGCCGGGGAAAAGCCGGAGTTTTCCAACTTCTCCTGGTTCTCGATGATGTTCGGTGCCGGTATCGGCGTCGGCATGCTGACCTGGGCGGTGGCAGAACCGGTCTATCATTTCGGTAATAACCCGGAGGTGATCAAGGGCCTGACCAATGGCGGCACCGCGGACAATATCCGCATGGCCTACAAATGGTCGTTCCTGCACTGGGGGCTTGGTGCGTGGGCGTGTTATGCCATCGCCGGGCTGGCGCTGGCGTTTTTCAGCTATCGCCGCAACCTGCCGCTGACAATCCGCTCATCGCTGACGCCGCTGTTCGGCAAGGCACTGTCCGGCCCGTTCGGCAATGTCATTGATATTGTTGCCGTGGTGGCCACCATTCTGGGTGTGGCCCAGACGCTGGGCTTTGGCGTCGAGCAGTTTGTATCGGGTCTTGCCCGCATCGGCATTGGCGGCCTGCAGACCGCAGAAGGCACCGCCAGCTCGGCCGGTATCATCGTGGCCATTGTGGCCATCATGGGGGCCTCGACGCTGTCTGCCCTGTCGGGTGTCGGCAAGGGCATCAAGTGGCTGTCCAACATCAACATGGTGCTGTCCATTGCGCTGCTCGGCTTCTTCTTGCTGTTCGGTTCGACGTTCTTCGGCCTGCAGGCACTCGTGGTCGGCATCTGGGATTATCTGATTGCCTTGCCGGAGATGATGTTCCGGGTCTGGCGTGGCGACGGCAATCCGGAGAGCGTGGCAACGAAGCTGTCCAACTGGCAGGGCGCATGGTCTGTGTTCTACTGGGCCTGGTGGGTAGCGTTTGCGCCGTTTGTGGGTCTGTTCCTGGCTCGTATTTCCAGGGGCCGGACGATCCGCGAGTTTGTTCTGGGCGCCATGATCGTGCCGTCACTGATGTGCTTTGTGTGGTTCACCTGGGCCGGTGGCACAGCCATTGACCTGGAACTGAACGGTGGTGCCGGTGGCGTCATCAACGCAGCGCCTGACGGTGACAAGATCTTTGCCATGACCAACTTCATGCTGTCACCGATATCGGAAGTGCTGTCATGGATGATGTCGTTCATGATCGTGGTACTGCTGATGACCTACCTGGTTACCTCGGCTGACTCTGCGGTGCTGATTGTGAACACCATCAATGCCGCCGGTGACGAGGGACCCAAGGCGCGTCCGCACATCATCTTCTGGGGTGTCGCGCTGGGGGCTGTGGTTGCCGCCCTGCTGCTGGTGGGTGGCCTGAAGGCCATCCAGACAGCCATGGTGATCGGAGCCCTGCCGTTTTCCATTGTGATGGTGTTGATGTGCTTTGCGCTGATCAAGGCCATCTACAATGACAGCCGGCGTGAAAAAGCCGGCATGGAGACCGTTGCCGCACCGGCTGAATAAGCCTGGCAGACAAAACTCAAGGCCCCCGCTGCTAGCGCAGCGGGGGCTTTTGTTTGAATTTATATCGCTCACGCAAGCAGCCTTCGGCTGCGCTCCGCGGGGGCGGGCCTGACCGGCCCGAGGCCCGGTCGGGCCTAAAGCGCGTTGCATTTATTCGGCCTCATATCCTGCTGCTTTGAAGAAGTTTCTGCATTCGGCAGGTGTATAGAGTTGGCATATGTCGCCAAGTGCTTCACAGATTGCTTCGAAGTTACGAGCC
>JABDRA010000550.1 GCA_013041995.1 Anderseniella sp.
CAGAATAAGTGGTGTCAAGGTGATTACCCGAAACGGCAAGCCTGTTCTGCGAGTTCTCGGCACGAGCGATGCTAATGATTTCAAGGATGCGGTCATCCGGCTTGGCCAAGGAACAGAGCCGAAAAAATGGCTCGAAGTGAACAGGAAGATACTGAAGCCGGTGGATGCCGGTGTGCTGATCGAGCTGCCGGCCAGTGTCTTCAAGGGGGCCAGGCAGTGGACGATCAGGCTGATCACCCGGCACAAGAACGGGGCTGAACGCGAAGCACGCTTCAGCCTGAAACTTGGATAGCGAGTAAACAGGAGTTGGTTGCAATGAAGCAGCACGGTCTTTCATGGGTTCTGGCGATGTCGATGGGCATGGCGCTGGCAACACCGGCACATGCGGTGATTGTTGATATCGACATTGAAACCGAGGGCGAACCGGTTCCCGGTGCATCGATTTCGTTTCGCACACCGGACGGCAAGGATGTTCCGGACATACAGGTGACCGCTGTTCCCGAAGAGCCTGAAGAGGTTGAAGAAGATGATCCGGGCCGGGTGGTTGAACTGGATATTCCGCCGGTGCGCGTGGGCGAGGAAAAACCTGAGACCGAGCGTCCTGAAAAGGAAAGGGAGCCGCAAGGAGAATCCAAGCCCGACGAACCCAGAAAGCCAAGACCGGGCCGGCACCGGGTTGAATTGCCTGATGAGCTGGTTGGCCGTGACCTGGTTGTGGTGGTGACCAAGGGCGATGAAGTGGTGAAACGTGATCCGGTCAACGTCGAGCAAGACACATCCCGCATTGCGGTTGAAGTCTATGATCCGGTTGATGCAAAGCTGTCGATCAAGCTGGCACAGGACAAGAAGTGCCGCCGCGGCAAGACCTGCAACTACCAGCTTGAAGTGCAAAATGAAGGAACAGGGATTTACAAGGGCCCGTTGTTCCTGACCGGCGTGTTGCACGGTACGGTGAGCGACCCCGGAAAAAAAGATGGCTGGCAGTGTGCCTACAGTGGTCGCGGCAAACAGATCTGCCATAGCCAGGTGGCACTTCAGCCGGGCGCGAAACAATCCTGGTCGCTTGGCGCAAGATTGCCACGGCGAATGTCGCAACGGTCTTCCAATTGCCTGGAGATTAATGTGTTTGACCAACAGGCAACCGGCCGGGTCAATCCACTGTTGATGGCCGTACAGCTGGGGCTGGCCGGCCAGGGCCTGAAGGTCGGGCGACCTGACGGTATAAACGGACCGAAAACGGAAGCTGCGCTGCGGCAGTTTACCGAACAGGACGACTATGAAGGCAACGATAATCTGAATGACGTGTTCACAGCCCTTTATGGACTGTCACCGGCACGACTGAGCCGCCTGGGAATGTCCGGCGGCAAACATTGCAAGCGGGTTGCGCTGTTCGCGGCACCAAAACCGGCAAAAAGGATATCCAAGACCAAGCGCCGCAGACCGCAGTACCGCGACGACTATGACGACTATGACGACTACGACGACTATGATGATTACGACCGGCGCCGGGATATCGGTATTGGCATTGGCCTTGGCCTGTTGAACCACGGCTTGCATCGTGGCCGTGGACACCGGCGTGGCCACAGATATGACTGATTGAGAAAAACCGGGAATAAGATGCCCTGGGGCAATGCCGGTTTATGGAGGCGTCATTGCGCCGATAACCGCACCAGTCATCAGCGTGGCCAGAAGGCCCGACACCAGTGAACGCGGTCCAAGGGACAGAATATCGCTGCGCCGGTCCGGACACAGGGCCAGCAGTCCGCCGGTCATGATCCCGAGCGAACCGAAATTTGCGAAACCGCACAGCGCGTAGGTCAGAATCAACCTGCTGCGATCCGACAATGCCGTCGCGCTGGTGTCTGCCAGCTGCAGGTAGGCGAGCAGTTCGTTGAGAACGGTTTTCACGCCGATCAACTGGCCCGCCTGGGCAGCCTCGTTCCATGGGATGCCGGTCAGCAGAGCCAGAGGTGTCATCAGCCAGCCGAATATCTGTTGTGCCGACAAGGTTGTGCCAAAAGGAGAGGTGACGGCTGCCAGGGCCATATCGACCAGAGCCACCAGTGCAACCATGACCACCAGCATGGCGGCGACCGACACAACGAGCCGCACACCATCGGTTGTTCCGGTCGCGATGGCTTCCATAACTGTGCGGCTCTTGAACGCCTCGTCAATTTCCATAGTGCTGTCGGCGTTTTCGTCATCTGCCCACGGCACCATCAGCCGTGCGACCACCAGGGCTGCCGGTGCGCTCATCAGAGATGCCAGCAGAATATGGCCTGCGGCACCTGCCAGCACCGGTTCCAGGAATGTTGCGTACAGGGCCATCAC
>JABDRA010000559.1 GCA_013041995.1 Anderseniella sp.
GGTTGCGGTTGAGCCGGCTGGGCTGCCCGATTCTTGCGGCGCTTAAGTTCGCGCTGCACCCGGCGAAGTTGCCGCTTTTGCTTTTTCCCGCCGCCATTGTCGAGTTCGCCCTGCAGAACCTGCTGGCGCTGCAACAACTGCTCAACCGACATTTGCTTAATCTGGTCTGAACTTTGCGCAATACTGCTCACAGGTGCCAGTGCCAGCCCGGCGGCAACCACCAGTGCGCCCAGCATGGACGTTTGAAATACCCGTTTCATTTATTTCCCTCCTTGGCAAAGCTCGCACAGGCGCGCAAGTTTGCAGTCAATGATGTCCAACAATCTGGCAAAATGGAGATGAACGAGACATGAACCCGATTGAAATGGAAGATGCATCGCCAGAAGTGCGGTCTGTCTATGACGACATATGCGCCACACGCAACGTTTCCGACGTCAACAACTTCTGGAAGTACCTGGCCAATGAACCGCGTATGCTGGCCCATGTCTGGAACAGCCTGAAAGACATAATGGGCCCCGGTGCACTTGACCCGCTGACAAAAGAACTGATCTATACGGCGATCTCCATGTCGAACAATTGCGATTACTGCATGGCAAGCCACGGGGCGTCAGCGCGTGCCAGGGGCGCGGATGACGCAATGATGAACGAACTGATCGCGATTGTGGGCCTGGCCAATATGACCAACCGGCTGGCAACAGCTTACAAGGTACCCGTAGACGAGGCGTTTAAACCCCAGTGACAGACGGCACGGTAATCCGCAAAGATTGGTACGGTTTCTGCCAGGTTTTTCAACAAAACCTTGCGGATGAAGCGTTCAGGCATGATCTGACATCAATCAAGCTGCTTCAACGAGGCGACCAGTTCAGCAATGTTGCAGCTAGCCTTCGCGCAGGATAAACAGTTCACAATGGGAATGTCTTTCGATGATCAGGTATCGCAAACCGTGACAACCACCGACAAAATCATCGTTGCAGCCCTGTACAGGTTTGCCGTGTTTGACACACCGGAAGACTTTAAGGGCCCTTTGTCCAGTGTTGCCAGCCATCACGGCGTAAAAGGCACGCTTTTGCTGGCACGCGAAGGCATTAACGGCACCATTGCCGGCAGCCGTGACGGCATAGACGCCGTCCTTGCCCATATTCGCAAACTGCCCGGTTGCGCGGACATCGAGCACAAGGAATCCTGGGCAGCTGAAATGCCATTCAACAGGCTGAAGGTCCGGTTGAAGCGCGAAATCGTGACTATGGGGATAGAAGACATCGATCCCAACCAGATTGTCGGCACCTATGTCGAGCCGCAAGACTGGAATGACCTGATCAATGACCCAGATACGGTGGTTATCGACACCCGCAATGACTATGAAGTCTCAATCGGTACATTCGATGGCGCGCTTGACCCGAACACGAAATCATTCCGGGAGTTCCCGGATTGGCTGAATGCCCGTCACAATGAGCTTGCCGGCAAAAAGGTCGCCATGTTCTGCACCGGCGGCATCCGCTGCGAAAAGGCAACCGCCTTCGCAAGGCAGGCCGGTGTAGATGAAGTCTATCACCTCAAGGGCGGTATTCTGAAATATCTCGAACTGGTACCGCGCGAGCAGAGCAAATGGCGCGGAGACTGCTTTGTCTTTGATGAACGCGTATCCGTCGGGCATGGGCTGGAACCGGGTGACCACAAGCTATGCCGGGCCTGCCGCATGCCGTTGACCGCCAAAGAGCTTGGTTCGGAACTGTACGAAGAAGGCGTCTCATGCGTGCATTGCCATGAAACCCGCACCGATGAAGACCGCGACAGGTTCCGGCAGCGCCAGCACCAGATCATGCTGGCAAAAGCGCGAGGCGAAAAGCATCTGGGTGACTGACAGTGCTAGCGGTTTACCTCAGAAAACCGCGCCCTGGTCGCTTTTACGGCAGGGAGAACCGTGTTGCGAGGGAGCGCGGTCAATTTAGTCGGGCATTTTCCAGTCTGGGCCGGGAGGGGTAACCGGCGATCTTGGTACCCATATTTCAGTCCAGCGTTTGATTTTGTTGTTGTCGCTTCAGTTTGCCCGGATACGTTTGCAGGGGATCGAGGGGCTTGCCTTTGCTTCGTGTTCTTGTTGTTCAACGCCTTGTTGTTAATGATCAAAGTAGGCATATTTTGAAGACACGAATGTGCAGTTCATCACATTGCGAATTTGTGGCTTTCAGCAATTCCATTCAACCGTTCTGACATGTGAGTGAAGTCAGCATTCCAGCCAGGAAGATTGGAGTGGAAAAGCTATCGATTGGGGCCGGACGAGCGTAGTAAGGTTGGAGGCCCGCAGTTCGCTGACTTCAATCCCGTTTGAGCGGGTCCGGTCTTGCCCGGCGCGGCTTGGCTAAAAGGTAATCTGAAACCATCTCACACTGAGAGCGACTGGTAACTCTGTAATAGATTATGTCCGGCGGGCCACTGATGGTCGCCAGTGCCGAGCCATCTACAGTCTGGCGCACAATCATTTCGTCAAAACTGATCATTGGATCTTTGTAAGCTTTTTCTGACGCACTCCAGGATTCCCTCGAAGACTCCATCGCCCAGGAACTAGCGCCTTGCCAATCCGGAAACAGGTAGCTGAAGAACTTGCTGTAGAAGGTATTTGCTTTGGTCGGATCATTAACATTGACGACCGGAAAAGCTAGCCACAATGTGTGGATGCGATTCATGTCACCGATCATCGATATCCATGAGAAGTCACCTGCCGCGAAACTTTCCCATCTCTCTTCCGGGTCTAAAAGACACTCTGCCTTTTCGGTTGGATCCAACAAGGGCATGCGTTCAGACAACCTCTCCAGAGGTTTCACCTCCAGTACTTCTTGATTCAAGAGTTCCTTAGCCTTTGAGATCAGTTCTGCACGATACCACCCCGGGTGGTCCTGACCCGATGCAGAAGTCGCCGTAAAAATCAAAAAGAGGACAGAAATCAACAGCTTTTTCATAATCCAAACTCATAATTGAACGCCTGAAGAAGTCTCGATATTGATGCAGAACAGGAAATAGTCTGTGTCACAGACGATTTCAATTTCTGGCAAATTATAGTGACTTTCAATCTGATTTGAATGCGGGGCACCCGTTTGCGCCAGGTCCGCAGACCGAAGATGCTGGACCAGTTGTCACGAGGTGAGAGAATCAAAAACCGCGCCCAGTCGCTTGAACGGCAAGGGAAACCGTATTGCGAGGGAGCACGGTCAAATTAGTGGGCATTTTCCATGGTGTGCCGGAGGGGTAACCGGCGGTCATGGTGCCCATCTTTCAGTCCAGCGTTTGATTTTTTCGTTTCAGCTTGCCCGGATACGTTTGCAGGGGATCGGGGGGCTTGCCTTTGCTTCGTGTTCTTGTTGTTCAACGCCTTGTTGTTGATGATCAAACTAAAGCGCGTTGCATTTATTCGGCCTCATATCCTGCTGCTTTGAAGAAGTTTCTGCATTCGGCAGGTGTATAGAGTTGGCATATGTCGCCAAGTGCTTCACAG
>JABDRA010000562.1 GCA_013041995.1 Anderseniella sp.
ACATGCACTGCCCGCGGGCACGATGTATCGGCAATGACCGCATCAGTCCGGTCAGCCCCATTGCAACACCGGCAAGGCCGGACACTTCAGAGCATTCAAGACCGTCATCACCGGCCATGATCAGGGCACTCATCTGCAGCACGGCAGATGAGGTTTCTCCAAGATAACCTTCCAGCGTGTTGAGGTCCGGCATGGGATCATCGAACAGGTCAAACCGGCGCGCATCCAGCATGGCCTGGAACGAGTGCCGCGGCAGGTCACCCGCCTCGATTGCGCGAGCCAGTGCCTGTGCCAGGGGAGAATCAACCGTTTGCCCGACATAAATCGCGTCTATCACCTGGGCCCACCAGGCAAGCCTCACCTCACCGGCAGCCGGGTCGGTCACTCTTTCGCGTATCTGGGCAAGTTCCGAATTGAACGCGAACAGCCCGGCCAGAAATCCGCGTGACCGTTCCGGCATCAGCAACAGGCACAAATAACGGTCGCGGTCAGTCGCGCGCAGGTCGTCGAGCAACTGCTCCATCAACTCTGCCGGAAATGCACTCATGATCCACTCCGATGATGATCAACCGCAATCAGCGCACATGCCACATCGCGGCCTTCCTGCAATAGCACGTTGTAGGTGCGCACTGCCGCGCCGGTTGCCATCGGCTCAAGCCCGATACCGGCTTCCACAAATGCCCGGCGTATGTCGCCGGTTGGGAAAACCTGGTTATCACCGGTGCCAAGCAGGACGAACCCAACACCGTCCGGTGTTCCCAGAACCTGGTCGAAATCGGCAAGTTGCAGGTCTTCCGGCTGTACCGGCGGCCAGCCGTAAACACCACCCGGCAGGCACAGTAATGAACCCTTGTGCGACATGTCACGAAACCTGAAGCCGCCATTTCCATAGGCGTCGATCGCCACGCGCTCCGGCAAAAACGGCGCGTCGCTCATCAGGGTTGCACAATCTCTGCCTGCGCATTGTCACCGGGTCCGGGTGTCGGTGCACGGTCCACATAGGCTCCGAGCAATGACAACAGGGGCGCACCGATGAAGATCGATGAATAGGTGCCGATAACAACACCCCATATCATGGCAAACGTAAACCCGCGCAGCACTTCGCCGCCAAACACATAAAGGGAAATAAGCGCGACAAGGGTCGAGATCGATGTCATCAAGGTACGCGGCAGCGTCTGGTTGAGAGACATGTCGACCATCTCGTCGAAGTTCATTTTCTTGTATTTGCGCAAGTTCTCACGAAAGCGGTCGAACACCACCACCGTATCGTTGAGTGAGTACCCCACGATGGTCAAAAGCGCCGCAATAATGGTAAGGTCAAACTGCAATTGCAGGATTGCAAACAGCCCGATCGTTAGCGCCACATCATGCACCAGAGTCGCGACCGTGCCGATGGCAAACTGCCATTCAAACCGCAGCCAGATGTAGATCATGATGGCTGCGAACGCCAGCAGGATTGCCAGAATACCATCGCGTGCCAATTCGCCTGAAACCTTTGGCCCGACAACTTCTACACGCCGGTAGTCTACATCGGGCCCGAGCGCATCCTTGACAATGGCAATCGCTTTTTGCTGTGCTTCTTCTCCACCCTCCTGGGTTTCAATACGGATCAGAACGTCGGTCGGCTCGCCGAATTCCTGAAGTTCCGACCCGCCAAGACCAAGTCCGCTAATGGTGGTGCGCAACTCGTTCAGGTCGGCGGGCTGCTCAGTCCTGATTTCAATCAGCGTGCCGCCCTTGAAGTCGATGCCGTAGTTCAGGCCGATTGCAAAAAACAACCCAATCGACAAAAGCACAGCCACCATGGAGGCATAAAAGCCGGGCCGCGCGAACTTCATGAAGGCGATTTTGGTATTGTCCGGAACGAAGCGAAGCGGCTTCATGGTCTCGATCTCCTGATGATCTTACAGGCGGTCATAGCGGCACCACCTTTGGTCTGCTCAGCCTGATCCAGCCGGAAATGATGAGCTGTGTAACGGTATAGGCGGTGAACACGGTTGCCACGATACCGATACCCAGCGTCACGGCAAAACCTCTGACCGGACCCGACCCCATGCCGAACAGAATGACGGCGGCAATCAATGTGGTGATGTTGGCATCCAGAATTGTGGCCAGCGCCATCCGGAAGCCGGTTTCGATGGCATTGAGAGGGGATCGGCCATTGGCCACCTCTTCGCGTATTCGTTCAAACACCAGCACGTTGGAATCCACCGCCATGCCCATGGTGAGGACGATACCGGCGATGCCAGGCAGTGTCAGGGTCGCACCGAGGAACGACAGTGTTCCCAGGATCATCATCAGGTTTGCCAGCAGCGCCAGCACGGCGAACATGCCGAACAGGCCATAGGAAACAACCATGAAGATCAACACACCAACGAGCCCGATGATGGAGGCAACGAAACCGGCGCGCACCGAGTCAGAGCCAAGGCTCGGACCAACCGTGCGCTCCTCGACGATCGTCAGCTTCGCCGGCAGCGCGCCGGAGCGCAACACGATGGCAAGGTCATTGGCTTCCTGGGTGGAAAAATCACCGGAAATCTGACCGGACCCGCCGCAAATCTGCTCGTTGATGCGCGGTGCTGAAATGACTTCGCTGTCCAGTACGATTGCAAACGGGCGCCCGACATTGTTCTGGGTCAGGCGGCAGAAGCGCTGGGCGCCACCGGTGTTGAAGCGGAAATTGACGATCGGCTCATTGGTGCGCTGGTCAAAACCGGTCTGGGCGTCATTCAGGTCTTCGCCGTCGACGGTCGCTGAGCGCGATGTCTGCACCCAGTACATTTGTCCCGGATTTTCCTTGTCCGCCAACTCTTCGCAGCCCAACGGAACGGCCCCGCCTGCTCCTTGCGGCTGGTTGTCGCAAAGCAGCCTGAACTGCAGAACCGCAGTTTGCCCGAGCAGCGCCTTGAGGCGAGCCGGGTCCTGCAGACCGGGCACCTGGACCAGAATGCGGTCTGTGCCCTGGCGCTGAATGGTAGGTTCGGTTGTCCCCAGTTCGTTGATGCGCACGCCGAGAACTTCAATGGACTGTTGCACCGCCCGACCGATCCGGGTCTCCAGGCCGCCGTCCGAAAACGTCAGGCTGATGTTCTGGCCATTGCGGACAACATTAAACTCCTGAACCTGCACGCCCTGGCCGAACAGCCCGGTGTCCAGCGGTTGTGAAAGCCCCTGCAATATGGTGAACGCCTCGTCGGCCCGGGCCACCTCGGGAATGGTGACGTTTGCACCGTTGCCGGTGCGCTTCAGGTTGACGTAACGGATTTTCGCATCGCGCAGACGCAGGCGGATATCGCCAACCAACTGCTTCTCAAGCGTATCCTTCAAAGACGGGACATCCACTTCCAGCAGGATGTGGCTGCCACCCTGCAGGTCGAGTCCGAGGGTCAGGGCCTGGCTTGGTAGAAAGTTGGGCAGTGCTTCGCGGGACTTTTCAGCCAGCAGGTTGGGCATTGCCATCAGACCGGCCAGCAGCACCACACCGATAATAACGAAAGCCTTCAGCTTGGAAAAATGCAACATGGCAGTCTGATCAGTCCCCGAAATAGAGGTGTGTTGTTTATTCGCAATCGCCGGCCAAAATCTGCCGGTTTACCGATGGTAGCAAAAAACCGATAGTCGCCTAGTCGGTTTTGGCCGGTTCACCCTTGACCCGCACTTCGGTGATTGAGCTTTTGATCATGCGAAACTTTCCGCCCTCGCCTGTATCAACAACGACCTCGCCATCATCAACCACTTTGGTGATTTTGCCGACAATCCCCCCGGCGGTCACAATAGTGTCACCGCGCCGGACATTCGCCACCAGTTCCTGATGAGCCTTCATCCGCTTTTGCTGCGGGCGCAGGATGAGAAACCAGAAGATGGCCATGATCATGATGATCGGGGCAAGCAGCGAGAAGATATCAGCGCCCGGTGCGCCACCGGCCTGTGCGTAAGCGGGTGAAATAAACATGGTTTAAACTCCTGAAACCGAATCCGTGAATTTGTATATAGCCCTGCACAAGCGCAATGCAACAGGTACGCCGTATTACCCACCGGCCTTGCAACACGGCGTATCAGGCCCTAAAGCCATCTCACGCTGAATTCCACCAACACCAGAGCTTGCGAAAACCTTTATGTCAAATGACCGTCTGGACGATATCCTGAACCGCCTCGAGCGCATAGCGACCGCGCTGGAGCGATCTGCACCGCCTCCGCCTGAAGATGCCGATTATGATGCCGCAGACGCCTTTGTCTGGCACGCCGGTACCAGCACACTTCAGCCTGTTCGGCGGGTAAACCGGGTGGAAATGGTGCTTTTGCACGGTATTGACCGTGTTCGCGACATCCTGGTCGACAATACGGTCCGCTTTGCAAAGGGGTTGCCTGCGAACAATGCCCTGCTCTGGGGTGCACGCGGCATGGGGAAAAGTTCACTGGTCAAGGCGTCACACGCTGCCATAACCGCTCAGCATGATCATACCCTGAAGCTGATAGAGATTCACCGTGAGGACATTGAAGGCCTGCCTGTGCTGATGGGCCAGTTGCGCGACCAGGTCGGTTATCGCTTCATCATTTTTTGTGACGATTTGTCATTCGACAATCAGGATACCTCCTACAAATCATTGAAAGCCGCACTCGATGGGGGAATCGAGGGGCGCCCGGATAATGTATTGTTGTATGCAACATCCAACCGGCGCCATCTTCTGCCGCGCGACATGATCGAGAACGAACGCTCCACTGCCATCAATCCATCCGAAGCTGTTCAGGAAAAAGTCTCCCTGTCAGACCGGTTCGGATTGTGGCTCGGGTTCCATTCCTGTTCACAGGATGAATACCTCGAAATGATCCGCGGATATGTCGATCACTTCAAGTTGACCATTGCCGACGAGCAACTGCGGGCCGAGGCCATTGAATGGCAGACCACCCGCGGCAGCCGGTCGGGCCGTGTCGCCTGGCAATATGTCCAGGACCTGGCCGGGCGCCTGGGCAAGGCGCTTACATAAAACAGCCCGGACCATCATGATCCGGGCTGCCGTAACATCAATGAAGAAACCGGTTTAACCCAGCGCCTTCTCGTTGGCGTTCCATTCTTCCGGCGAGTTGCCAACCGGCACCATGCCCCATTCCTTGAATGCACTGCGTTCCTTGATCTGTTCCATCCAGCGATCCAGGTTCGGCGTTTTGGCGTGCTTCACGTCGAATGCCAGGTAACGCCAGTAATACACACCAAGCGCAATGTCGGCATAGTTGAAGTGGCGCCCGGTCAGCCAGGGTTTGCGGCCAATGGCGCGATTGGCGATCTTGAACAGATCACCTGCCTTCTTCTCAGCTTCTTTTACCGCTGCCGGATTCTTCTGCTCAGGCGTTGCCCGCACAGTATCAAAGAGAATGGTGAACATCGGTGCGTTCAGCGTGGTTGCCGTCCAGTCTGTCCACTGGTCGGCCAGTGCCCACGGCTTCTGGCCACGCGGGCGGATATTGTCCTTGCCGTATTTGCGCGCCAGGTAGCGCATCATGGTGTTTGACTCAAACAATGTCACCGTGCCGTCCTTCATGACGGGCACTAGGCCGTTCGGGTTCATCTTAAGGAATACCTTGTCATCAAGACCGCCGAACTGGCCGCCTGCAGCATGGCGTTCAAACGGCTGGCCGGTTTCACCCAGCGCCCAAAGAACCTTCTGCACATTGATGGAAGACCGTCTTCCCCATACTTCAATCATATTGTTTTCCTTCGTTGAGAATCACGAGTGGCGTCATATTCGGCAGAATTTCCGGGAATACAAGTGGTGATATTGTTATCAATTGTTTAGTTCGCGCTGCCGATTGCAAGCTGCACGGTGTCCAATCTTTTGAAATCCGGCAGTGTGCAGAGCTTCTG
>JABDRA010000572.1 GCA_013041995.1 Anderseniella sp.
CGTTGCACGCACACCAGCCATGATCGCCTTACCGTCCTCATCAGACTGTGACGCAGCGGTGTCGACCTGGTGGAGCAGAGACCTGTCTGCTTCGGCCCGTTTGGCACTCAGGCCGGTCTCCCGGGCCAGCGTGCCAATGCTGATACCGACCTTCGCCAGATCATCCTGCGTCTCTGCCATGAACTGGTGGCGCACCTGAGGGTCGGAAATCGTCTGTGCCACCCGCTTCTGCCAGATCGGCGCACGGACCTCATACGCCCTGGTCCAGTTCTCGTAATCGGGGCTTTGTTCAGGTGTGTAGTTTTTCTGTTCAGAAAGCAGACTTGAGGTCCATCGCGCACGCGCGCTTGCCAGTTCAAGCGCTGAACGCTGATGCCTGGCCCTGTCCTGCTGCTTCTGTTCAACTGCCTGCTTTCCGGCGACTTCAAACAAGTGTTTGCCGGTGCGTTGCACGGCCGGGCCGACAAAGTCACGCGGGGCAGATACGATGCCGCCAGTCGTCCGCGGCACGCCCTGGCGCAGACTGTCTCGTGTCGGAATGCGGGGCATTGAAATACCTTCCAATCATAGGAAAGGGTCGCCCCAAAGGACAACCCGAACGCATGGGATTTGAATTTTCCATTTGGTGCAACTAACCCAATGGGTTATATAATATTCATGCAAACGGCAGTTGAACTTCCTCAGTTTACAAATGCAGCAAGCGGTTTGTTTACGACTGAGGAATGCGAAGCTCTCGTTTCGTTTATCGCTCTGAATCCTTATGCCGGTGGCGAAATTCCCGGCACCGGTGGGGTTCGGAAACTGCAGTTTGGTGCAAAGAGTAAAGGCAAGTGTAGTGGTTCAAGGGTTGTGTATTTTGCATTTGACGAACAGAACCCGATTTATCTTTTGACCTGCTATGGCAAGAATGAAAAAGACGACCTTTCGCCAGCCCAAAAGAAGGCCATGAAAGCATTTACAGTTGCGATGAAAGCGCAATTCAGGAAAGGAAAATGACAATGTCAAAAGTTGATAACGACATTATCAAAGGACTGGAGCAGGCTCTCGCCCATGCTCGCGGTGACGATGCCGATGTTGTTGTTCACGAAGTGAAGCTCGACGACATAGACGTTAAGGGCATTCGCAAGACCCTAAACATTACCCAGGATGAACTGGCAATACTTCTTGGTGTCAGCGCTTCCGGACTACGTAAGTGGGAACAGGGACAACGCCATCCACGCGGTGCTGCCCGTACCCTACTCAAGATCATGGAAAAAGAGCCGGAAGCTGTTTTGCGAGCTGTTGCTTCCTGAACTCCCCATGGTGAAGTTTTCTCACAAGATCGCGATTACCGTGGTCTCCATTCCGTTTGTGATTGGGTGGCTGTTTGCAGTACCGATCACATGATGAACTGGCTGGTATTATTGCCTGCTGGAATGCTTGGCTTATACTTCCTGACCGTATGGGGTGTTAGCCAGTGTGGCTTCTGGTTCGTATTGTTGTTGGGCGTCACGATTGTTGGCATAGGTCACCTCACGGGAAACGACGACTGAATGACGCTCATTGAAAAAAGTCTCTCTCGTTAGAGTGATCCCTTCTGCTGCTCGCCATTGACGTCGTCCGAAACGACCACTGTTGTATTGAACTCGTCTTCAATACCCATCTCAGTGCCTCTAACATGCCGTTTCACAATCTCATTGTCAGCTTGCTGGCGCGGCGGGGCACTGCCTATCTCGCCATCTTGTACAGATTGCTGGCCGCTCCGCCGGCAGCGCCGATGATTGACCCGGTCAGGGCACTGCGGCCCTCAGACCGGCGGGCAGCAGCGCTGGCATAGGCTTTGTTGCGACCCGAATTGCCTTGATAGAGTTCCAGCATGGAATTGTAGTTGCCCTGTTGTTCCACACCCTGCATCAGATTGGTGATGGAGGCATCATCTGCCCCGCCGCCTGACGCGGCAGCCACCGCCTGAATACGCGACTGCAAAAGGTCCTTTTCCCGGCGAGCCTGCATGGCCCGGCGTTGGCCAATGGCTTGTTCTTCATCGCCTTTGGCTTTCAATTGCCTGGCCTCGGCTTGTGCACCGGCCTGTGCCTGTAATCCGCTGTAGAGCGTACCTACCGCGCCGAGCCCGGTACTGAGCATGCCCAGTGTGGAAAGCCCGGTGCCGGCCGATGCACCTGCTGCCGCCGTGCCTACAGCTCCAACCGAAGCGGCGGATGTGCTGATTGCGGTTGTCAGTGCGATAAGTGTTTCTGCCATTTCAATACCCTGTTGCCTTGCCGGATTTCGCCCGTGTCGCGAAACCCGAGCCATTCAAGCCATCTCGACCCGTCGAGCTCCGACCGGTCCTCGATTGTGTAAAGTTCGTCGCACGCAACCTGCGCTGCCCTGACCAGTCTCGCAGACCAGCGCGCGATCAGCGTTTTGTGCGCCTTGATCCCGCTATCGCCTTCAAAACATACCCAGGGCCGGTT
>JABDRA010000591.1 GCA_013041995.1 Anderseniella sp.
TTTATGGGTTCATTTGAACCCATGTTGCTCTAGTCATACAATTACCGCATATGGGCATGAAACATGTCTTCGGGCCTTGGGTGTGACGCGAGTTTGCCATAAATTGACGCGACAGTTCGGTAGCGTCAGACATAACTAACGGCGGTTGTGATGCGTCTGGAACCCATTCTTAACAAAGCATGCTCTGTATATGCCGGTGAGCCTGGATCGACACCTGTGGCCCGTTTTTGTCGGGTTTTTCGGACCATACCAGTCGTAATTCTTTGCATGTCCGGTGCCGGGGCTGCATCAGCGCAGGGTTTTGCTGTGTCCTACAGCGATCCCAATCTTTGTGTCGCTTCTGTCTTGTATGCGACCGGCAGGCAAATTCTCGAAACCCCCGAACGTGAACCGATCCCGGCCGTGCCGCCATTGACTGGTTTGAGGACGCCGCCGTCTGATGACATTCCCGATTGTATCGAGGTTCCGGGCCTGACAAGCGTTCCGGGGCAACCTGCGGCGGTAACGACCACTGCGCCGCCCAAGGCACCCGAACAACCTGCCGACACCGCGAAGCAGCCGTCAATTACATCGAAACCATCTGAAGCAGATCGAGCGGACGAAACACCGGAACTGGGGTTGGTCAAAGCGCAGGAGACGCTGGTTTCCCTGATATTGGTCAATGAGGACGATGGTCAGCCTCTCGAAGGCGCCACGATCAGATTGCTGGCCGCAGAGCCCGACCTGCCAGCCGGTAATGCTCCGGATGCGAAATTCACCGATGCTGACAACTACGCGCAGGGTGTGGAGGGGATGGAGTTAGGCGATGACGGGCAGCTTTTGTTGTCGGTGGATTCCCAGGCTGATGCGGATCTTGCCGGTATCACGCTGACAGAGGTGATCGAGGACAAGCCAGCGGCTGACGTCACCCCCACAAAGAAACCTACAGCGATCCGCACAGCGCGTGTCGCCAGGCAAAACCCGCAGCTCGTTGTTGCAACGGCGGCCAACTGGACACGCTTGCCGGTACGGCTGGCTCCGCAAGGCGCCAGGATTTGTATCAACAGGAACTTCCGCATTGGAGACAACAACATTCACGTTGTCAGCCTTCCCGGGCAGTTTGTCGATGAGTTCACCCGCAACGCCAATCGCTGGGAGCAAACGGAGTTTGTTGAAGCCGACCCGTGCCGCAACAAGGAAGACAGCAAGGATCCGCTGTATGAGACATCAGGACTGTGGGGTCAGAAATTCGACAATCAATGGGCCATCAAGCGGGTTGGCTTTGAAGAAGAGAAACTTCCCCAGTGGCTGAAAAAATCACCAACCTCCACAGATATTACCGTTGCCGTCATTGATACTGGCCTGGACTGGTATCACCCTGATATTTCGCACGACAAGATATGGACCAACCCGAACGAGGTGCAGGGCAATGGTATCGACGATGACAATAACGGTTATGTTGACGACATTGTGGGCTGGAATTTCGTTCGCAACAGAAACAAGCCCTGGGACTATGATGGTCATGGCACTTTCGTAACCGGTGTCGTTGCGGCTGCGCAGAGCAATGGCATCGGAATTTCAGGCATCAGCTCATCGGCAAAGATCATGCCGTTGAAGGCGCTTGATGCCTTTGGCCGGGGTTATGCCTCAATGGCGGCAGAGGCAGTAAACTACGCCGCAGAACATGGCGCGCGCATCATCAATCTGAGCCTGGGTGGCAGGACGCTCACCAAAGTTGAGCAACTTGCTGTTGATCATGCCCGCAGCAAGGGCGCCATAGTGGTTGTTGCGGCCGGTAATTCGGGACAGTCAGTGGCTGACTTTTCGCCCGCCGGTCTGCGCGGCGTCGTGACCGTTACTGCGACCGATCGCAAGGACAAGCGGGCCGGGTTTTCCAATTGGGGGCCGTTGGTCGATATTGCAGCTCCCGGTGTGGACGTGTTGAGCCTTCGTGCCCGGCGCACGGATCTTCTGTCGCTCATTCGTGGCATCAAATACAAGCGTGGCGAAGGTATTCTGGGAGAGGACCGGTCTTACTACCGGGCCAGTGGAACTTCGTTTGCCGCGCCAATTGTAACCGGCACGATGACCGAACTTCTGGCAAGCAAGCCGGACCTCACAGCCGATCAGGCAACCCGCATGGTGCTGCATTCGGCGCGCGATATCGAAACGCCCGGCGTCGACAATTACACCGGCTATGGTCTGCTGGATGCGACGGCGGCGCTGTCGGCGGATCCCGATTACTTCAATGAAAGCAGAATAAGTGGTGTCAAGGTTATTACCGGAAGCGGCATGCCTGTTCTGCGGGTTCTCGGCAGGAGCGATGCTGTTGATTTCAAGGATGCGGTCATGCGGTTTGGCCTAGGTACAGAGC
>JABDRA010000594.1 GCA_013041995.1 Anderseniella sp.
GGACCGTTCGGCGCGACCTTCCTGCTGCCCAATGATCCGCAAGCCAACCTGATCATGATTTGTACCGGCACAGGCTCTGCCCCGTTCCGCGGGTTCACCGAGCGCCGCCGCAGGACAATGCCGGAGCTGAAAAACAAGCTGAAACTGTATTTCGGTGCCCGCCGGCCAGAAGAGCTTCCTTATTTCGGACCATTAAAAAAAGTGCCGGAAAGTCTGATGCATACCGAGTTCTGCTATTCGCGGGTGGAGGGGGAAGCCAAGGAGTACGTGCAGGACCGGATGCGGTCTCGCGCATCTGAATTGCTGGAATTGCTGCAGCAGGACGAAACCCACATCTACATTTGCGGGTTGAAAGGCATGGAAACCGGCGTCGATGAAGCGCTGGCCGATATCTGCCGCAATGGCGGGCTGGACTGGGCGTCCCTCAAACCGGACATGAGAACCAGCGGGAGGTATCACGTTGAAACCTACTGAGCGGTCTGATCCGGCCACACCGGCGCACTGCAATCATACGCCGCGGACGCAACCGGAGGGCAGGCGTGATTCCGAAGCCTTCCTGATCGGACTTGGTGACAGGGTGCGCAGCGAACGAAAGGCACGTGGCCTGTCACGGCGGGTATTGTCGGGTATATCCGGAGTGTCAGAGCGCTACCTTGCCCAGCTTGAAACCGGTTCCGGCAATATTTCCATAATTCTGTTGCGCGATATTGCGATGTCGCTCGGTGTGTCGCTGGAAGAACTCGTGTCTGAAACACGGTCGCTGCCTGACGGCCATTCAGGCCGCCGGCAACGCATTGCGCTGGTGGGACTGCGCGGTGCCGGCAAGTCCACGCTCGGTTTCAGCCTGGCCCGTGCCCTGGACATCCCGTTTGTGGAATTGAACGACGAAATCGAACGCCAGAGCGGCCTGCCGGTGCCGGAAATCTTCAATCTGTACGGCCAGAACGGGTATCGCAGGCTCGAGGCCGATGCGCTGGAAACCATTGCAGCCCGTCACAAGGACGTGGTGCTGGCGGTTGCCGGCGGCATTGTCGGCGACGGAGATGCGTACAACTGCCTGCTGCGTGACTTCCACACCATCTGGCTCAAGGCCAGCGCAGAAGAACACATGAACCGGGTGCAGGCGCAGGGCGACTTGCGCCCCATGGCGGGTAATCCGGCGGCGATGCAGCAATTGCGCAAGCTGCTCGATGAACGCAATGCAGATTATGCCCGTTCCCACTACAGCCTGAATACATCCGGTCATACGCTGGATGTGACACACGACAGCCTGGTCTCCATGGTTCGCCAGCAGATACTGGCCGGATAAATCGTGCTTCCCTTGAAATGCTGCCAGCATTGACTGATCATCCGCAATCCCAGCAGTCTCATATTCCGGAGCGAATGACATGACGGCACCTGCCGCAATACGGCTTGACGAAACAGACAATGTGGCGACGGCCGTCAGGCCTCTTGAGATTGGTGAAGATGTGCTCGGCACTATCACGACCGAGCGCGTCGGGCGTGGCCACAAGGTTGCCCTTTGCGCCATCTATGCCGGTAAACCTGTTACGAAATACGGCCAGTTCATCGGTACTGCGTCAACCGACATCGCAGCAGGTGCGCATGTGCATACTCACAATGTGAACTTTGAAAGCACGTCACAGACCTACGAGTTTTCGACCGCCGTCCGTGATGTTGCCATGGTAGACGACACCAAGCGGGCCACTTTTGAAGGCTTCCGTCGCGAAAACGGCAAAGTCGGGACGCGAAACTATATTGCCATCATCACCTCGGTGAATTGTTCGGCGACGGCAGCCCGCATGATTGCCGATCATTTTACCCCTGCTAAACTTGCTGACTATCCGAATGTGGACGGCGTTGTGGCATTTGTGCACGGCACAGGGTGTGGCATGGCAGATTCCGGTGACGGTTTTGATGCCCTGCAGCGGGTCATGTGGGGCTATGCGCGCCATCCCAACCATGCCGGCGTGCTGATGGTCGGACTGGGCTGCGAAATGAACCAGATCGACTGGCTGCTGGAGGCCTATGGCCTTGAACGCGGCCCGCGTTTTCAGACCATGAACATACAGGACGTCGCCGGTCTGCGCCGTACCATCGAGGCCGGCATTTCAAAGGTCCAGGATATGCTGCCGGTGGCCGATAAATCAGTTCGCGAGACGTGTCCGGCGTCCGAACTGATGGTCGCGCTTCAGTGCGGCGGCTCGGACGCCTGGTCAGGTATCACGGCCAACCCGGCACTGGGACATGCGTGCGATTTGCTGGTTGCGCAGGGAGGGACGGGCGTGCTGGCCGAGACGCCTGAGATCTATGGCGCGGAACACCTGCTGACCCGAAGGGCTGCCACGCCGGAGATCGGCCGCAAGCTGCTTGAGAGGATCAACTGGTGGCAAAGTTATGTGGACCGCAATAACGGCTCTCTCGACAACAACCCGTCGCCTGGCAACAAGAAGGGCGGTCTGACGACCATTCTCGAGAAATCCCTGGGTGCTGCGGCCAAAGGCGGCACATCACCGCTCAATGGGGTCTACAGGTATGCCGAACCCGTCACAGTACGTGGTTTCACTTTCATGGACAGCCCCGGCTATGACCCGGTCTCGGTGACCGGGCAGATTGCATCAGGTTGCAATCTGGTCACCTTCACAACCGGCCGGGGGTCGGCGTTCGGGTCCAAACCGGCACCTACGCTCAAGATTGCCACCAATTCAGAACTTGCCGCGCGCATGCCTGAAGACATGGACATCGATGCCGGCCGCATCTTGTCGGGTGAGGCGAGTGTGGAACAGGTGGGCGAGGAAATTTTCCAGGCCTGGTTGCGTATTGCGTCAGGTGAAGGGTCATTGTCGGAAAATCAGGGACTTGGTGATCACGAGTTCGTGCCCTGGCAAATCGGCGCCACAATGTGAAGCGTATAACGCTCACATGAAAAGTTTCGTTATCGCAATTTTTGCCACCGTTGTTCTGGGCTCCGGTGTAAGTGCGCAGGACATGACCGGCTCACAAATGTTCCGGCAGAACTGGACCAGTGCGGAAACCGCGTCCGACGGTCTGGGCCCGATCTTCAATGAAGCCTCGTGCCATGCCTGCCACTGGTTCGGTGGCGGTGCGCGTGTTCGTATCAGGCCGGACGGCGAAGTGGCCGGTGCGGGTGTTCTGCTGCGCCATACTTTTGTCGACGGCAAGGGTGATCCGCACTATGGCGTCCAACTGCAGAACAAGGCGGTAGACGGTGTTGAGCCGGAAGGTGTGGCTGACCTGACCGCCTTGCAGGCCGGCGATGGATTGACCAGGTTCCTGGCATCGGTTCGCTTTGCCAGCGGGCCGGGACGAACTGCCGGCATCACCATGTCATTGCGCGCGGCTCCCGCCCTGGACTCGACCGCGCTGGTTGCGCGGGTTTCCGCTGCGGCCATCATCAATGGGGCTGACTCGCAGGACAAGAATGACGATGGCATATCAGGCCGGGTGCACCTGCTGCAGGTGCCGGGAGAAAAGCCGAAGATCGGCCGCTTCAACTGGAAAGCGACAGCCGCCAGGGTCGAGGACCAGGTTGCCAACGCGCTATGGTTCGACATGGGGCTTACATCACCCGCTCACCCGGCGCCCCAAGGCGAATGCCCCTCTCGCCAGTACGATTGCCTGGAAGCTTCCGGCAACCAGCCGCCTGACCTGGCCGTCGATTTCGACGAGACCAGGATCGCAACTCTGTCCGATCATGTGCGCTCGCTGGCTGTGCCGCCAACGATACCGGAA
>JABDRA010000598.1 GCA_013041995.1 Anderseniella sp.
TGACCGTCCACCCTGCGCCATTCAGCACGCACGTCATGACGGCGGGCTGCCTCTTCAAACCTGGCCTTCACATCGTCCAGCTTGTCTTCAAAATATCGGCTATTGTCCACGTCGGCGGATATCGCGCCGAAGCTGGCCGGCATTGCAATCCCGTATGGGCTGGGAACCGCGTAAACCCCGAGTAAATGAGCATCATGACTGGCTGCAAGTGAAAAGGCTGCATTCATGACCGCATCTTCACGCTCAATGTCAACCAATGACACGGCAATTGTTTTGATCGACATACTGATCTCCGTTCTGACTGCACTTTCGTGTGCCAGATTAGTGAATTGCATACCAACCACCCTTGACCTGCATCAAAGACTTCAATTGACTGATCGAAACTGTGACATGGACAATGCCTGCAATGTCCGTGGATTGTTGCACGTGGATATCAGCATGGCCTGTGTCTCTGGCCCCGATCATGCATTGCCTCAACAAAATACTAACGAGGTGTCTTATTATGAAACAGGCTTTTGCCCTTACCCTGACCAGTCTGGTTTTTGCCGGTTTAGCCGGCGTTGCTTCCGATGCTGAGGCAGCCGGCAAAAGAATCGACACATCGGCCTGCTTCAAGACCACCAGCTACACAGCGTCCAGCGGCAAACGTTACCGGGTAAAAATGCCAAAAGGCCAGGCCTGCTTCGACAATCGCTATGGCATCCAGGGCGGCGCTCATGTTGCAAGAACAAGCGGCGGCGACAATCCACTGGGTGCGATCAGCGCGGCCAGGTCAATGAACCGTCGCAATGTGGTCTTCGTCGTCATGGGCACTTGTGCGTCATCGTGCTGGATACAGTGGAATTTCATGAAGAAGAAATGCTGGGCCGGCAATAGCGCGCCAACGTTCCGGCAGCACGCCACAACAGCCAGTGGCCGCAAGATCAACCCACACTCGAACTCCCGCTCGTACTGGATCAATGCCGGCCGCGAAGGCCCCGGGCACGACTGGGCAGTGTGGAAACCGTCGAGCAAGTATCGCTGTTCAGAAACTGTCATGAACATGGCATCTACCAGCGGCAATACCGGCAATAACGCGCGCGGAAGCTTCAGATATGATCGCGGCCGGACGCCAGGCCTGTTTGAGGTTCGCGGCGCGCGCTGACCTGAACGACACCAGCGGTTCCTGTAGCAACACTGCGCGACTTCACCGTTTTGCACTTCACGCACAAGCAGTCGCGATAGTAAGCTGACGGTCATGTCAGATACCGTCGGCGTGATTCCACATAGCAGCAAAACCCCAGCAGGTCTCAAACGCGCCTTCAGTGGCCGTAACCTGCGGTTGCTATCGGGGCTTGTCCTGTTCGCCTTCGTGTTCACGCACCTGGTCAATCACAGTCTCGGGCTGGTCTCGCTGCAGGCCATGGAGGACTTCAGGGCCGTCCGCATTGCGGTGACCAGGTCATGGGCCGGGACCGGAATTCTGCTTTTGGCAGCCATTGTCCATGCCATTCTGGGTGTTGAAAAAATCATTTCCCGGCGACTGTCAGCGATTTCACCGCGTGGCCTGCTACAAATTGCAACCGGCATCCTGATCCCGGTCCTGTTGGCGCGCCACCTGATTGGCATGCGGATCTCTCATGAACTTTTCGGGGTGAATGACAATTATGATTTTGCCCTGTGGGCCATGTGGCCTGCCGAGGCGTGGCGGCAAGCAGGCCTTATTGCGCTTGTGTGGGGGCACGGGACCATCGGCCTTTATATGTGGATCAGGTTCAAAAGCTGGTTCGGCTATTTGAAAGCACCCCTGCTGGTCATTGCAGCCCTGGTTCCAGTCCTGGCATTTGCAGGCTTTGAAGTTGCCGGCAAACAGTTTCACGCCACCCGGACTTTTGACAGCCCGCTGAACGCTGAGCAGTATACCACGATAGTCCGCATTATGGACATCGCCCTGTACGTATCCCTGGCGTTGATAGTTGCAGTTTTGCTGATCAAGGCCGGACAGTGGATTTCCGCCGGTTTCAAACCAAAGGTCTCAATCACCTACAACAACACCGTAAC
>JABDRA010000218.1 GCA_013041995.1 Anderseniella sp.
TCCGACCACTGGCCGGGTTGCATCTGGCGGTCGAGGTAGACAAACAGGCCAACCGGGGCCGAGAACAGTTCGATGTTGCGGCGAAACTGTTTCATCCGTCCCGGCTTGTCCTCACGCCCGACGCCAATGGTGGCATACAGATCCTCACCGCATTTGTGACGCCTGTCGAAGTACGGCTGTTTCAGGTTTTGCGGGTAAATCCGGTACTCACTGCCCTCGCCCCGCGGCAGGTCGCTCACCTGCCCCTTCACATCATCAATAAGGGCGGCAAGCGGTTCTCCACTCAGCGCGATGATGTTCCACGGCTGCAGGTTGCCCCCGGACGGCGCGGTTGCCGCAATGGCGAGCAGTTCTTCGACCGTCTTACGGCCTACGGGTTTGTCTGCGAGAAATGCGCGACAGCTGTATCGTGCGCGTGCTGCGTCTTCAACGTTCATGGGGTACCACCAGCCAGAGAAAATTCAGGAGACGGGAAGAGTAGAGCAAGAGCCGTCGCTTTGGAAACCACCCCGATGACCAGAGCCCTTCACCCTCAAATAGAAACGTCTGATGGAACCAAATCAGTTCAGTCGGCTAGGCGCAAAGCGAAGCGCGATGCCGGTGCATCGGGCAAGCTTTGCAACGACTCCGGTGGTCTGATTTGGTCCACCGAAGGCTGATTTTCTGCGCCCGCTGGACAGCGTTACGTCTCCCTTGTGGTCAACCAGACCACGGCAGGAGCCGTGCCTTGCCAGCGAGCGCGGAAAACCAGTCATACATTTCTATTTGAGGGTGAAGGGCTCTAGGACCAGTCGCATATCCGCGATGGCAGGTCTTCCAGCGCCACCTGATCTTCGCTGGTTACCTTGCCGCGCACCGAAATGCCGGCCGTGTGTACGCTGTCCGGTGTTCCTGAAATCAGGGGGTGCCAGGCGTGCAGCGGTTTTTCTTCCCAGATCAGCCGATAGGCGCAGGTGTCGGGCAGCCAGCCAAGTTCAGTGACATTGGCCGGATCCAGCTTGATACAATCATCCACGATATCATGCCGGTTTGCGTAGCTCTTGCAGCGGCAGGTCTGGCAATTGAGCAGCTTGCAGCTCACGTCGGTAGTATATATATCACCGGTGTCTTCATCTTCCAGCTTGACGAGGCAGCAGCGGCCGCATCCATCGCACAGAGATTCCCATTCCCTGCTAGACATGTCCTTGAGTTTCTTGACTTCCCAAAACGGGGCTGAGGAGTTCATGTTTCGGCACTCAAGATCTTGTGAAGCTGGAAAGTTGTTCAAATATCTGTTTTAAGTTAGGTTCTTGGCGGGATCCGGACCACGTATTCAAATCGGCTGGCGTAACACATATGAGTACACTTCGACTGACAATACTGGTTGACGATGGCTCATCACAGCACCTGACAATACCGGAAGCAAGAGATTGATTGACAATTCTATACTGAGGAAATTGTTCCAGTTCTTCATGAAACTGGACGAGTTGTTTTCCCACTATGCCTTCGAGCTGTACGATGGTCTCAGGCGCGGTTGGGTTGCGTATTCCCAGTTTCTCATGCGCTTCAGGGTAACCGGCATCAAGCGGGTCATAGTTGATTTGTTTGATGATGCTGCCACATTCGGCACTGTCTTTGCGCTCGGCGTTATCACTGTCGCGCTGCCGACACTGAATGAAACCGACGATATCTGGAATTCAGGCCGCCAGTATGCGGTCACCTTCACTGACATCAATGGTGAAATAATCGGCAAACGCGGTGTCTTGCAGGATGATGCCATTCCGCTGGAAGAAGTACCGCCACACCTGATCAAGGCGGTGCTGGCCACCGAAGACGTGCGCTTCTTCCAGCATTTCGGCGTTGATGTAGTAGGCACCTTCCGCGCCATGATTGCCAATGCCAAGGCGCAGGATGTTGTCCAGGGCGGCTCAACCCTGACCCAGCAGCTTGCCAAGAACCTGTTTCTGTCGCCGGAACGCTCCTTGCGCCGGAAAGTACATGAAGCATTCCTGGCGTTGTGGATCGAGGCCCGGCTGAGCAAGGCTGAAATCCTCAAACTGTATCTTGACCGTACCTATCTCGGCGGCGGCACCTACGGCATGGAAGCGGCAACGCAATTTTATTTTGGCAAATCGGTTCGTGATGTGAACCTGCCTGAAGCCGCCATCCTGGCCGGCCTGTTCAAGGCGCCGTCAAGCTATGCCCCGCATGTCAACCGCGAAGCCGCGATCGCACGTGCAAGTGTTGTTCTTGGCCGCATGCTGGATGTTGGTTACATCACCCAGGGCCAGTTTCTTGACGCAACCCAGAATCCGGCCAAGGCAATTGAAAACGACATCTTTGCGAGCCCCAATTACTTTCTTGACTGGGCCTACAAGGAAACGCTCGCCGTCATGGAAGAGCAAAACCTGACGGATGACTATGTCGTAGAGGTCAAGACCACAATTGATCTGGCAATGCAGAAAGCTGCAGAACTTGAAACTGCCAACATGCTGGCGGCAGAGGGAGAGCGCTACAATGCCAGCCAGGCCGCTCTGGTTTCGATGACGCCCGGCGGTGCTGTGAAGGCAATCGTTGGCGGTAACAATTATGAAGAGAGCCAGTTCAACCGGGCGACTGATGCGTTGCGCCAGCCCGGGTCTGCGTTCAAACCATTCGTTTACCTTGCCGCCCTGCTTGACGGCATGACACCTGAAACGTCCATTGTCGATGCGCCGATTTCCATCGGCAGTTGGTCACCAAGAAACTATTCACATCGCTATGCGGGACGCACAGATCTGATCACGGCCCTGACGAAATCCTACAACACCGTTCCGGTCCGCATCATGACCCGGATCGGGCGCAAGAAGATCATTGAGGCCGCAAAGCGTGTTGGTGTTCAGGCTGAGCTTTTGTCTGTGCCGTCCATGGTCCTCGGTGCAAACGGCATGACGGTTCTCGACATCACCCGGGGATATGCAACGTTTGCCAATGGCGGCAGATTGAGCAACCCGCACACCGTGCTGGAAATTCGTCGCACGTCGGGCGAAATCATTTACAACCGCAGACGCCACGCCCCGCCCCCGCGCCAGGTAATTCCTGCATCTGTTGCCGGCGACCTCACCCGCATGATGGGCCAGGTGATAAAGTCCGGAACTGCCCGGCGGGCCGACCTGGGCTATACACCAGCAGCCGGTAAAACCGGCACGACGCAAAGTTATCGAGATGCCTGGTTCGTCGGCTACACTGGTAAGTATGTAACGGGGGTGTGGTACGGCAATGACGATTACACACCCACTCGCAGGGCCACAGGTGGTTCGATCCCGGCGCGCACCTGGAAAGCATATATGCTGCGGGCGGACAGAGCCAAGAGACCGATATCGCTTATCGGCCTGCCTGCTGAAGACGAACATTTTGCGTTCCTGGAGAACAACCGCAATACGCTGGACAATATAGGTGGGCCTGAGGTTGAGGTTGCAGCCGTACAGACCGATGAAGCAATCCAGACAGATGGATCCGATGACGGTTCAGGCGAGGATGCCGTAGTCAACGTGCTGAGAGACATGTTCACCCTGTTCAAGAACGAAGACAGCAAGCTCAAGGTTATCAAATCGAAAAGGGCAAAGAGGGCGCGTCGCTCGGAGAAGGCCCGCCGTGCCCAGAAAAGGCTTCGCCGCCGGGGGAACGTTCGCAAACGCAATTCCCAGAGATTGCGACAACTGCTTCAGTCGCGTTAAAAAACCCTGTGGATCAGGTTGATTGTGATCACAACTTGCCGCGCTATGGACTATAAAGGTGCATGAGAACTTGAACCGGTTTCGGGAGTAGACCCGTTTTCACTAAAACCGGCCTTTTACCAGCGTTGTAGAGACATGAATCCATCAGTCAGATTTGCGGTTAGTGTTCTGGTTGGTGTTACTGTCGGCATAGTCAGCGCACGCTATATGACGACTGAACAGAGCCCTTTTTTCGCTCATAAATACGGCAACTGGAACAACTGGCCTGTGGCCGGAAATCCGGCAAACAACCCTTATACGCAGGCAAAATTCATTGCCAACGGCCAGTTGCCGGAGCATTTCAGCGAAGTGCTGACATTTTACCGGAGCGAGGACGATGGCGGCGACAAGCTGACGGAAGACTGCACATATCTGATGTCGATCGACAGGCCGACGGCGCGCCGGTGGTCGATAACACTGACCGGAAATGCCGGCGGCGCACCACAAGTGCTGACCCAGAACGATGTCATTTCGATGGGCGAAAAAGTCACTGTCCTGCTGTCCAACTCACCGCAACCGGGCAATTGGCTGCGCATGTCGAATGCCGACGATCCGCGGGTCGTGTTTCGTTTGTATGACGGCGACACCATCACAGCACAGGGAACCGGCAGCGGTGCGCTTGGACTGCCCAGTCTGACACGGGTATCGTGCTCATGACATCAACCAGGACATTCTGGGCTCTGTTCACCGTGCTGACGGCAATAGCCGCTCACCTTTGCTACATTCTGTTTGTGCCGTCGCAACAGTTTCAAACGAAGCTGGACACAATTCTTACCGAAAACGGCATCAACAAGCTGACACTGGCGGTTCCCGGAACGGCGGCTGCCAGCGTTGCGGAGTACCCCGGGGAACTGACCTATGCGGTTTGCCTGTTTGACCTGTCTACCGGACCGCTCCGCATCAATGCGCGGGTACCTGATCAATACTGGGCCCTGGAGGTCTATAACACGCGCGGTGGAACCATTTACACGCTGAACGATCAGCAGGCGCCCCGCAAGCAATTCAGCCTGTACCTGTATGACGACGACCCGGATCCGCAAGCTATCGTGAACGCAGCCAATTCAGTTGGAAGCAGCATTAATTCAATTACCGTGCTGACAGGCACCCAGACCGGCATTGTGGTCATTCGCTCAGCGGCGGCAAGCCCGCTTGAAGCTGCAAGATCTGCTGAGGCTTTACAGAACACCTCGTGCTCGCTGGCCAGCAGCTAAAGCGCGCCTGGGATGTGATAAGGAACCTGACCTTAGAATAAGCGCTAAACCGACCGCTCTGCACCGGATGCACGGGTGGGATGTTCAAACGCACTTTCGCAACGCTCTCTACGTACGCCGGGAAAGATAATGACCTCGCACTCATCGTTGGACGCCGGCTTTCGCGGCGTGCTTTTCCTGTGCAGGGTCAAAAAATCCAAAACATTTGTCATTGCCGGTAGCACCTTGAGGCCTCTGATTGCAACTACGCATGCAATTAGGCAACCGGTTTGGTTAAAAATTGACTAACCTTGGTGACAAGCAAGGCATTAAGATGAATTGTCACGTGTTCCAGCCCTACCTCAGGAAGGCCTTGCCGTCTCGGTCTTCCACCTCCAAAACCCAGATATCCGGGTCATATCCGGCCTGTCTGGCCAGATAGTCATCAATCTGGCCCTGGGGCACAGCGGTCTCAAAGCGAGGTTCAAAAATCCGGTCACCGAGGTCATCCAGCAGTGGTCCGGCCGGCGGACCCATCAACCAGACTTGGTCATCGTTGATTCGAATACAGATATAGATGCTGCCGGCATCGAGCGCGCCTTTGCGTACAACCACACATGGCAATGCCTCAAGATCGCAACGCTTGCGATAGGCAGCAATCCAGATATGGGATTTTACCGACATTCCGGATGTCCTGCCGGAGACCCTGGTGGGCGGACCGTCGGTTCATTGAACAGCAATACTGGCCTGCTCATTTGTGCCCTGAAGCTCCTGCAACAGCTCGTCTGAGACCTTGCCGGTGACCGGCCAGCCTCTGTCTGCCTCAAATGTGCGAATGGCAATCTTTGTCTGCTCACCCAGTTGACCATCGATCTTGCCCGGCGAATACCCCAGCTTTGCCAGCGCGGATTGTACCTGATGCACTGCGATGCTGGTGTTGCCGGCGTCACTTAGCCGACGTGCAAACTGAATGTGATCAAGCACCGGGCGCGTGACGGCGCCCGTTACAGCCAGGCCATTGAGAGCCTGGTACTTGCGAACCGCGTCGCGGGTATCGGCACCAGCCAGTCCATCCACCACACCATAATAGAGCCCAAGCGAGGCCAGTTCACGTTGCGCCAGAAGCACAAGAGATGGTTCAGGCTCAATACCCGGTGGCATCGGGATCTCCGGCTCACCAGCGTTTTCGGTTTGCAAGATAAGCTGTGCAAGCGGGTCTTCGGCAACCTGCCGGGAAGATGAGGATTTGACCTCGACATTCACCCTGGCCGATGGAAAATAGCCCGAACTGCGGCCTGCCGGCACATCATGCAGCACTTCCTCGATCACCGGTGCCGGTGCCACGGCTGTCCGCTCAAACACGGCATGCTCACCCGACAATAAATTCATCCATACCGACCCCGCCAGAACAGCGGCCAAACCAGCACCAACGATCAGGACGCCATGGCGCGGTTCGCGCATTTCGTCGGTATCGTCGTAATCCTGGTTCATCAAGCCTCCCGTCATGGGTTTGCGGTTGTTGTCGGGGTCGAATTTCAAGTCATGCCACAACTGGGTTAACACAGCCTTGCCTGACAGCAATAATTTCGCTGGAGAATATCGCTAAAAAGCCCGAAAACTGCTGACCTGTGAGCTTAACGGTACAATTTGACTAAAATTCTAATCAATTTTTATTAAAATACAATTCAAATAGTTTTTATGTATTTTATATGAACTAAACAAGACATACGCATATTGTCACCATGAATATTTGGATCAACCAAGTGTCATGGGGAACAAGATGGGTATTACAAGAATTTTTATAGTGGGTATGGCAGCGCTGATACTGGCGCCAATGCCGCCCGATGATACAACATTGGCAACAAATCCGCCACCGGCAGCAGAATTGCAGACGCATCAACTGGTGTCCGTGGCAATTGGTACCTTCACCGATGTCAGTTCATTCTGCGAACGTCAGCCTTTGACCTGTACAGCAATGAGTGATGTAGTTTCCGTTGCCCAGACCAAAGCAAAGTATTCAGTCCGGCTGGCTTACGAATGGGCCATCGGCACGGACATGCCAGGCGACGCCGCTCATTCTGCTGCGGAAGATACGTTACCGGTTTCCGGCACTGATCATGAAGTAAACGAGATGCCTCAACCGGACGCTGCCGGCGGAAAGGGTATTTCCGACCTGCTCAATTCGTCGTCGGTTGATGCGCTGGTTACAGGGTCGACCACGATACTTGCTGCCGCTGACACCGGCACCAATACACTGCGTATTGAAGATATTCTGCCGAACTGGCGAGGCCCTGAACCAAGCCGGCAAGGCTAGGCGTTCGGGAGCATTCAACTCGACAGTCGTATCCCGACAGCAACTGATCATAAACCCCACCCGGCATCCCAACCGGGCTACTCGGCCGCAAAGCACACCTGCCCAATAGTGTTTTGCGGCCTTTTTTTTCGGGCTCCCGCCACACATATAGCTCATTACATGTCCGAGCTCAAAGTGACCGGGCCGGGTAATAGCACGTGCGATACTGTGGCAGGTTGTTATCACCGGCGTGACGCTTTATCGAAGTTCAGCCAAAAATTCGGGCTTCAGGGAGTTCTGTGCATTGAGCGAACCAAGTTTCGACCAGCTACTTGATGATTTCGAGTTCCTCGACGACTGGGAGGAGCGCTACAAATACGTAATCGAACTGGGCCGCGCGCTTGAGCCTCTTGAAGATGAGGCCCGAAGCCCCGGCAACAAGGTGCAGGGCTGCGCAAGCCAGGTCTGGCTGGTGTCTGAAACGGACAGGTCAGGTGCAAGCCCGGTTTTGACGTTTCGCGGCGACAGCGACGCGCTGATCGTCAAGGGCTTGATTGCAATCCTGCACATTTTGCTGTCCGGGAAAGCGCCCCGCGACATCATTGAAACCGATGTTCAGGCTGCGCTGGGAAAACTTGGCCTGCACGAAGCGCTTACACCACAAAGGTCCAACGGTCTGGCCGCCATGATTTCCCGGCTGAAGGCTGATGCTGCCCTGTTGTCGGCCTAAGACCGGGATCTCTAATCCCTAAACCGCCAGTGCATCCGGTTCACCCTGATCGCACTGGGAAAGGTCAATCTGCAGGTCTGCGGCGGGAATACAGGCATCGAACCCCAATACCTGTCTGATCGACCCGTCGCGCGCCGCAAACGGCAAACGCAACCAGAACTGGACCAGATGATCCTTGGTGATGCGGGGTGACTTTATCGCGCCCTGCATTGGCAGACCTGTCTCGACAACAGAAGAACAGGCGCGCTGCCAGTATCCGGCGCTGGACATTCGTTCAAGGTCGCTTACCGGAAGTCCGGTAATCTCCCGGTCAAACACGTCGCGCAGTTGCGTGCCGGCCAGCCGGATACGAAAGCGGCCGGCGCGTTCCACATCAATCAAGCTCACGTGCGGAAGCAATTGCGGGATTGCAACCGGCGTAAACACCTGCCGGACCGGTATCGCACCATCGATGCTGCAGGATAGCCAGTAGTCAAACAGCTCGCATTGCGCAGGCAACACGAGTTGCGCCCGAAAGGCATTAAAATCGCCGATCACGATCAGTTCCGTCCTTAAAGCCGTTACATGTCCCGCAAGAACACAAGCGGTTTTACAAAGCAGGGCATGCAACTACAAATGTCCAAAGCACTGCTAGTGATTCAATCAGAACCAGAAGCGCTCCTGTTCGCTCAGTGTGGATATTGGCCATCAGGCAACTGATCCGCAAGGGACACAACGGGGATCAGTGAAAAATAAAGCAAAAACAGCATGCGTTCGCAAAACGCATGCTGCCTTGAAAAGTCCAAAACCGATCAGAATTGCAGCCCCTGAACGGCTAGAGCAACATGGGTTCAATTGAACCCATAAAGTTGCTCTAACGCTTCGAAAGCGATCAGGTTCATGATTTTTGGTTGATTCAACCAAAATTCATCCTGATCCAGGTCAGCCATCAGGCTTTATGTCCGCTTGCGGCGACCCTGTCCCAGGCCAATTTTCTTCGCCAGCTTGGAACGCTCAGCGGCATAATTCGGCGCGACCATCGGATAGTCGGATTTGAGTCCCCATTTCTCACGGTACTCTTCCGGTGTCATATCATATGAGGTGCGCAGATGGCGCTTGAGGGATTTGAATTTCTTGCCGTCTTCGAGACAGATCAAATAGTCCGCAGTAATGGAGCGATTGATTGCAACTGCGGGTTCGGGTGCCGGTCCGTTGTTGGCTGCGCTTTCTTGAGCTGCCTCAGACAAAGCGCCGTGAACCTGTTTGATCAGTGCGGGTATATCTGCAGCAGGAACGGCGTTATTGCCCACATAGGCACAAACGATCTCAGCCGTCAGCTCGACATAAGTCGTGTCATTTTCTTCAATTTCGGACATCTTTCGTCCTCCCAGGAATATGAAATTAAATCTCTCCCCGCCAGAGAACTCAAGCTCGAGCCTCCTTTCGAACACTCGAATGCGATTTGACTTAACTGTGAAGCCAGTTTAAATCAAGGGCTATACAACGATTCATACTTTTCGACGCAATATAATTCCAGTATTCGAAATGGCATTGAAATTCTTACGTAACGATAATTATGAATAATTCGAATTTGGATTTAAAAATCGACAGTAGCCTGACAATCAAGCCCTAAAAGGCCCGGATTCGCGGCCGGCCCAATCCCAGTAAGACAGCAGCATACGAGCTTTGTTAAACGACATGCCGTCAAACTGGGCATGCAATTCCACCAGGCGATTTTCGCCGTTAATCGGGCATTTGTCTGATTCCACCCAGCGTTGCAATGCCTGAGCCATAACAAGGCGCGACTGGGCAAGGCATTTGAAGACAACCGTAATGGGTTCACCCCCGGCATCATTTACGACCCTGTTGGCGGTCTCGGGAGCAATCCGGCAATAACCTGCCAGTGTATCGGCGGCTTCGGGGTCGCCATTTTCTATTTGTGAAATCAACTCTTCGATGTCTTCCGCAGACGGTTTGCTTCCAAATGACGGAATGGCATCTACTTTCATGCCGATACTCAGCACCCGCCCGAGCGCGGCAGACTCCGTCAGGAAACGGGTCAGAAGATAGCGTCGCAGATTCTGCCCCCCCTGCCAGAACATTTCCAGACCGACCGCCTGTGGCAGATCCTTGCGATTGCACAACGCAGATTCCAGATCATGGTTGCCAACCACGATCGGCATCAGTTTGACAAAGGCCGACGTGGACAACTGGCTTTCAGCATTTCGCAACAGCTCAAGAATTGCAGGCGCATTGCCTGTCTCGATGAGCGCATCACAGACAACCACGTTCAACAACCTGCGCCGCGCGATCAGCCGCAATTGTTGTTCGCTGCCGGTTGGTATCACCTTCAACAGATCAACATCCGAAATATAGTGAGCGTCTTTGAGCATTCTGCAGGAAATGTCGTTGTCGGAATGGGTAACAAGGAATGTCCTGAGCCGTTCGGAGACGACATCCAGACGGGCCACGGTTCTGGCCAGGCTGGTCAAATCGGCAGGCGGCAGATGGGGCATGATACCAAGCAGCGCGTCACCGGCGAAGAACCGCTCTTGCGGCTGGGCCTGACCGGATGGCAGGATCATGATCGCAACCAGGTCGCGGCTGGCATCCTCCAGCGCCTGTTTGTCCGGCGGCGCTTTCTTTGCTTTTGTGCCCTTCGCGGCGGACTTGCCGGTGCTGACCTCGGCGGTTTCGGCCGCCTCGTCTGCTTCTGCAGCTTTTGCAGCTTCAGCTGCTTCGACCGCTTCTTCTTCAGCCTCCGGCATTTCGACCAGAATGCTTACGACATTTTCTGCCAGTTTCACGGATGCAGCCGACGTCAGCAGGCGATCAACCAGGCTGTTTGCGTCACTGGGGAGTTCATCAACCTGCGGAATTACCCTGGCAGGATCGCAATGCAACAGCGTTGCCGCAATCAACCCTTCATTGGGTTGAACGCCTCCCGCCGCCTGTATATCGCCGTCGAAACTCACCTAATCCGCTCAATACTGTCTACGCATTGTCCCTATCAGAGATGTAGATAACACCAGCAATGGTGTAAACCGGCTTAATGGAATCAAGAAAACTGCAATAACAACCAGTTAACGGATCGCTGACATTGCTTGAAATTGACACACCGGAAGAGCTTTTACGACACGTTGGCGAAACCATCGGCCCCGGCAGATGGATCGATATTCCCCAGTCTCGCATTGATGCGTTTGCACAGGCCACAGATGACCGGCAGTGGATACATCTGGATGCCGAACGCACCCAAGTTGAGCTGGGACACGCGCCTGTTGCGCACGGATATCTGACATTATCCATGCTTGCCGTCATGATGTATGATCTGGTGCGTATTGAGAACGTTGGCCGTATCGTCAACTATGGCATGAACAAGGTCCGCTTCATCGCCCCGGTGCTGGCAGGCGACAGGGTTCGTGGCGAGGTCACGATTAATCGGGTTACTCACGAAGATAATTTCGTCAGGGCAATCTTCGACGTTTCAATTTTCGTTGAAAGACTTGAAAAACCCGTAATGATTGCCCAATCGATTATCTTATACTTCAACGAGGACGGATCAGGCCGATGACCGACGACAAGAACAAGACCGACGCGCAATGGCGTGAACAGCTGAACGACGAGCAGTATCGTGTGTTGCGCAAGCACGGGACCGAACGGGCGTTTTCCCACCCGTTCAACAATTACAAGGACGAAGGCACCTATGTGTGCGCCGGATGCGGCACGGATCTGTTCAAATCGGATGCCAAATTCGATTCAGGCACGGGGTGGCCGAGTTTCTTTCAGCCCAAGTCCCCGGAGTCTGTCAGCGAGCATTCTGACCGGTCATTTCTCATGAAACGCACAGAAGTGCGCTGCGCATCGTGCGACGGTCACCTCGGCCATGTGTTTCCGGACGGGCCGGCGCCTACCGGCCAGCGCTACTGCATGAACGGTGCCGCCATGAAGTTCAGGCCGAAAGCCTGACCTATTCCTGCCTTTGCCACTTTCTGAATCGGACTTTCGATGACAACGACACCTCCACGCGCGGCCAAAAAGCCGGTTTCCCGGGACATTCATGGCCATACGCTGACGGATGACTATGGCTGGCTTCGCGCCGATAACTGGCAGGAGGTGATGCGCGACCCGTCGGTTCTGGATACAGATATCCGTGCCTATCTGGAAGCCGAGAATGCCTGGGTGAAAAATACCATGGCGCCAACCGAAAGCCTTCAGGAGACCCTGTTTGCCGAGATGAAAGGGCGCATCAAGGAAGATGATTCCAGTGTGCCGTCACCTGATGGCGAGTATTCGTACGGGGTGAAATACATCACCGGTGGTCAGCAACCGTTGTTTGTGCGCACCAATCATGACGGCGATGACGAGACCGTTCTGGTTGACGGCAACAAAGAGGCCGATGGCAAGGAGTACTTCCGTATCGGCGGTGCATCGCACTCGCCCGACCACAAGCTGGTGGCGTTCGGCTATGACGACAAGGGATCGGAGTTTTTCACCCTGGTGTTGCGCGAAGCCGGTACGTCGGAAAACCTGGCTGACCTGATCCCTGACACAAGCGGCAGTGGTGTGTGGTCGGCTGATTGCAAGCATATCTTCTATATCCGCCTGGACGAAAACCACCGGCCTTCAAAGCTCTTCCGCCACGAAATCGGCAGCCCGGTTGCCGATGACGTGCTGGTGCATGAAGAGCCCGATGCCGGGTTTTTCATGAGCGTCGGCAAGAGCCAGTCCGGCGAGTGGATCATTATCGATTGCCATGACCATCAGTCGGCGGAAAGCTGGCTGATCCCGGCTAAAGAGCCGCTAACGCCGCCGCGTTTGATCGAACCGCGTGAGCCCGGTCACGAATACAGTGTCGATGAGGCACACGGGGTGCTCTACATCCTCACCAATTCAGGCGACGCTGAAGATTTCCGCATTGTGACAGCCCCGGTCAGCGACCCGGCACGGAAGAACTGGCAGGACCTGGTGCCGCACACACCGGGTACCCTGATCCTTGATCATACGGTGTTTGCAAATCACATGGCGCGTCTTGAGCGCCATGAAGGCCTGCCGCGCATTATCGTGCGGGAGCTGGGGTCAGGCGAAGAGCACTCGGTGTCTTTCGATGAGGAAGCCTATTCGCTCGGCATGTCGTCAGGCTATGAGTTCAACACCTCCATGATCCGGTTTTCCTATGCCTCCATGACCACGCCCTCGCAGGTGTTTGACTATGACATGGCAAGCCGGCAGCGCACCTTGCGCAAGCAGCAGGAAGTACCATCGGGCCATGATCCGGCCGATTATGTGACCCGGCGCATCATGGCACCTGCAGAAGACGGCGCGCTGGTCCCCATCTCCCTGCTCTACCACAAGGACACAAAACTCGACGGGTCGGCGCCGGCATGGCTTTACGGCTACGGCTCCTACGGCATTGCCATACCGGCGAGCTTCAACACCAACATCCTGTCGCTGGCAAACCGCGGTTTCGTCTATGCCATTGCCCATGTCAGGGGCGGCAAGGACAAGGGCTATGGCTGGTACAAGGCCGGCAAGATGATGACCAAGAAGAACACCTTTGCCGACTTCATTGCCGCCGCCCGGCATCTGGCGGCGGAAGACTTTACCAGCGAAGGCAGCATCGTGGCGCAGGGCGGCAGCGCCGGCGGCATGCTGATGGGCACCATCGCCAACATGGCACCGGAGCTGTTTGAAGGCATCATCGCCGAAGTGCCGTTTGTCGACGTGCTCAATACCATGCTGGATGACACACTGCCGCTGACCCCGCCGGAATGGCCGGAATGGGGCAATCCGATCGCCAGCAAGGAAGCCTTCGACTATATCCGGTCCTACAGTCCGTACGACAATGTATCGGCTCAATAC
>JABDRA010000608.1 GCA_013041995.1 Anderseniella sp.
TGTTCTATGACCGCTCCTGGTACAACCGGGCCGGCGTTGAACGGGTGTTCGGTTTCTGCAGCGAAGACCAGGTGCAGGACTTCTTCATGGAGGCACCGGTGTTTGAAGGCATGCTCGAGCGTGAAGGCATCCATCTGTTCAAGTTCTGGCTCACGGTTGAGCGCCCGGAGCAGTTGAAACGGTTCTACGAGCGCAAGACCAATCCCCTGAAGCAATGGAAACTGTCGCCGATTGACACCAAGTCAGTGCGCAAGTGGGACGCCTACACCAAGGCGATCACTGATATGTTCCGCCACACCGATACAGATCACGCGCCTTGGACCGTGCTCGACGCCAATGACCAGAAACGGGCCAGGCTCAATGCCATCCGGGTTGTGCTGAACGCGTTCGAGTATGACGGCAAGGACGCCGCCAACATCGGCAATGTTGACGAAGACCTTGTGTGGACCGGGCAGGGGTTCCTCGAGTTCAAGGGCTGGTGACCGCGGCGAGTCCGAGCCTCATGAAAGAGCTCCCGGTGACAATGGTACGAACCATTGACGGCGAACACTCAAGACAGCAGCAAGCCGCCGTCGACATCAATGGTCGTCCCTGTGATGAACTCGTTCTGAACGGCAAAGACAATGCCTTGTGCAACTTCATCGGCCGTACCTGGGCGCGGGATCAGGTTCCGTGCGGTCGCCTTGCCATAGAACTCGGTGCGTTCGTCGCCTTTCAGGCCAACCATTGGTGTATCGATCAGGCCGGGTGAGACGACGTTGATGCGCTTCGGCGCAAGTTCCGGTGCGACGCCGCGCGCAAATGCCTCCACAGCACCGCCAACGGAACCGATGGCGATCTGACCCGGGCGGGTCTTGCGTGCAGGCGTGCCGGAGACCAGGACGATACAGCCATTGTCGGCCAGATGTTCGGTGCCGTAGCGCACAACGTTGGCATAGCCCCACATCTTGTCAAACGAGCCTTTGAAACCGTCCATATCCATGCTCAGGAACGGGCCGATCGCCCGGTCGCCGCCCGTAGCGGCGCTGATCAGCACGTCAAAGGGAGCAAGCTCCTTGAACAGCACCTGAAGCGCCTCGCGGTCACGCACATCACCCTGTTTCAGAGTGATACCTGCGCCAGGATCACCGGCCTTGCTTGGGTCACGGCTGATCGCAATGACTTCACCACCAAGTGCCGCCAGTTGCTGCGCCGCTGCCAGACCGATACCTGACGTGCCGCCGAACAGCACGATTTTCTTACCTGAAACATCCATGTTTTTTTTCCTGCATTTTTCTGCAATGGGAAGCCGCTTCTTGCCAGCTTCGAGGAACTCTCTTGACTAGCTGTAATACCGGCGTTGAGCAATACCTTCCTGGCCGCACAATATCAGCGATGCAGTTCTCGCGCGGCGAGGCAGATGATATTGAGCTACATCACAGGTCTGAAAGTAAAAAAGCCCGGACGCAAGATCCGGGCCCGTCATTCGGGATGATTGTTTGAAGGTCAGCTCTTGAGGCTGGTTTTTTCGGCTTCGATTGCCGTGTTGCGGTCGGCCATGAAGCGTTCAAATTCTTCACGGTCGCGGGCATCACGCAGTTTGGAAACGAAGCTGTCAAATTCTGCCTGTTCTTCTTCCAGACGGCGCAGGGTTTGAGCCCGGTAGGCGTCAAAAGCCGCGCTGCCGGTCGTGCTGGTTGATGTGCTGGCGGGTTTGATTGCCGCCTTTACCTGGTCAATTCCGTCGCGAGCCAGATCGTCAATGCTGCCGCCCCACATGATGTAGGCAATAACGGCGAGGCCGATCGGCCACCAGGTTACAAAGCCGAGTACCGCAGCTGCAACTGCAAGCGGGGTCCAGCGGCCTTTGTTACGCGCAAGCGTAGTCATGTGTAAATCCCTCCGGTTTTTCGATAACTGATGACCCAGATGTGGTAACGTCTGGCTAAATGTTCAAGATGGATGATGCAAAATGATGGCCGTGCCGCAGCTTAAAATGCCGGAGTTCAGCGATATTGTTGAAGCATCCCAGCGGCTTAAAGGCCGTGCTGTACGTACGCCACTGGTCAGGTCCGATGTGTTGGACGAGATGACCGGCGGGCGAATCTTTTTGAAGCCGGAGTGCCTGCAGCGGACCGGATCGTTCAAGTTTCGCGGCGCGTGGAACTTTATCTCCAGGCTCAATGCCCGCGATAACAGTGGTGGCGTCGTAGCCTATTCGTCCGGAAACCATGCGCAAGGTGTCGCTGCTGCTGCCCGGATGATGGGTATCCCCGCGCTTATCGTCATGCCGGAAGATGCGCCTGCCATCAAGAAACGCAACACCATAGCGCTGGGCGCGGAAATCGTCACCTATGACCGGTTCGGTGAAAACCGTGAGCAAATCGGCGATGCCATCGCGTCTGAGCGCAGCGCGCAACTGGTGCCGCCTTACGAACACCCATGGATCATAGCCGGTCAGGGAACCGCCGGGCTGGAACTGGTCGAGGATCTTGAAGAACTAGGCGAGACGCTGGATACCATGCTGGTCTGCACCGGCGGCGGCGGGCTGACTGCCGGCGTGGCCCTGACCGTTCAGGAAATGGTGCCGAATGCAAAAATCTATGCGTGTGAACCGGAAGGCTTTGATGATTACGGCCGCTCACTGGCGGCAGGCGAGCGGGTCAGCAATGAACCGGGCGCCATGTCGATCTGCGATGCCATTGTAACACCGACCCCGGGTGAACTGACATTTTCGGTTAACCAGCCCCGGTTGTCGGGTGGTTTGGCCGTATCGGAAGACGAAGTGCGCACAGC
>JABDRA010000220.1 GCA_013041995.1 Anderseniella sp.
CCGCAGCAATCCGTCGGCAGCATATTTTCAGGTCTCGGCCCGATCCTGTTACGCTACAAGTTCAACATTGTCCGTGGCAGTTCCATTGGCGCCGTGGTCGGCATATTGCCGGGTGCGGGAGCCGATATCGCGGCCTGGATCTGCTATGCCATATCCAAGAAACGATCAAGGGAACCTGACAAATTCGGTACCGGTCATCCTGAAGGGCTGGTTGATGCAGGCTCTGCCAACAATGCCAGCCTGGCCGGTGCCTGGGTGCCGGCAATTGTCTTTGGTATTCCCGGCGACTCCATAACCGCCATCGTCATCGGCGTACTCTACATGAAAGGCATGAACCCAGGACCGATGGTGTTCATCCAGAGCCCTGAACTGATCTACGCTGTGTTCATTGCGTTCTTTATTGCCAATCTAGCCCTGCTGCCGCTTGGCTTCGCTGCCATCAGACTATCGCGCCAGATTCTGAAAATTCCGCGCCGCGTGCTCATGCCGCTGATCCTCATGTTCTGCATGGTCGGTGCGTTTGCCATCAACAACACCGTCTTCGGCATCACGGTGATGCTGGTTCTCGGCGTCATCGCCTACCTGATGGAGGAAAACGGCTTTCCCGTAGCGCCCGCCATTCTCGGCATTGTTCTGGGCGGCATGGTCGAGGACAATTTCATGGCATCGATGATCAAGGCAGACGGCAGCATGTTAGGCTTCTTCTCACGCCCTATCGCAGCAACCCTCGGCGTCATCACCATCATGCTGTGGCTCACACCGATCCTGGTTACGGCTTGGAAACAGTACCGGCGCATGCGAAGCCCAACTGTCGAGACTTGATGCAGGCTCTTGATCCTACTGGATCTAGTCCCGCTGGCCTTGTATCACCCGATTGAGGATCATGGCACAGAACAGGATGGCGAAGCCTGCCAGAATGCCTTGGCCGACCGATGAATACTGCAGTGCTTCCAGCACGTCTTCACCGAGACCCTTGGCGCCGATCAGCGATGCCACCACCACCATTGCCAGGGAGAGCATGATTGTCTGGTTGATACCGGCCAGTATGGACGGTGAGGCAAGCGGCAGGTCAACCCGGGTCAGCAGGTACCATTTCGAGGCGCCGTAGGCGATTGCGGCTTCCCTGACCGCCTCCGGCACGCCGCGCATGCCGAGTACTGTCAGACGGACAACCGGCGTACCACCGAAGATCATCGTCGTAATGACAGCCGCCGGTTTGCCGACACTGAAAAACGCGATGACCGGGATCATGAACACGAAGGACGGCATGGTCTGCATGAAGTCCATGATCGGGCGGATGATCGCATAGAATCTCGGGCGCCTGGCACAGAACAGGCCCAATGGAATGCCAAGGATAATGGAGATGCAGGCGGCTGTGCCCAGCAGCGCCAGTGTTGTCATTGCCTTTTCCCAGAAACCGAACAGGCCCATATAGGCCAGGAAGCCGGCAGACGCGAGAGCCGCCAGAAAACCGGCCGACAGCCAAGTCAGCAGTATAATGAAACTGGCGATCACCGGCCATGGTGTGGCAACGAACAGAACTTCCAGGCCATCCAGCACGACCCGGATGCCATAGCTGATAAAATCAAACGCCCACTGCCCGGATGAGCGCACAAACTCGAAAAACTGCTCGACGAGCTTGATTGCCGTCAACCGGATGTCGACGTCAGTCGGGAAAACCGCGAGCCAGGACACGGTCCCCGGAAACGCAAAATGCACAATGGAGACCGCAAAAATCAGCAACACGAACACTGCGCTTGTAGCTGTTCGCACACTGTCGAGCCCGGACTTGATGGACCGGTCGGACAGCCATTGCGAAAACCGGCTTTCAAGTGCCGGATTGGCCATGATGCCTTCGGCCACCTTGACCGCAGCCAGCATCACCAGTCCGAACAGGACAATCCAGATCGCGTTGGCCTCTGCCAACACGATCTCGGCCTGGATATCTGCAATTGCGGTCTCAAGTGACTTGATGGTTCGCCTGAACACATCGACATTGTCGGCATTCTTGGAGATGGCAGCTTCCAGTTGCTGGTTTCGGAAGGCAAGCGTGCCCTCAATCTGCGCAATCCTGTCTCTCGCATCAGCCCCCAGGTCACCGAAACTGCCACGGGCAATCTGGATGAATGCAAATGTCTCCAGGATGACAAACGGTAGGCCCCAGTTCCAAAGCCCGCGCATGCCGTACCAGATCGGTCCCAGCAGTGCTGCCATCATGTTAAAGGTCCAGGTGAACCCGGACCTGGCGCCGATCCTTGCAAACTGTTGACGGTAATAGTCAGGGTTTGTCTCTACAAACTCCCTGATCAGTTCGTCGCGGTTTTCAGCTCGGCTCTCCGCAAGTTGCTCTGACGACTGGTTGGCAATGACCGGATCGGTGTTCATCATGATGTCTCCGTACCTTCGACCACCGTACGCAGCAGATCTGCCCGTGTGATCACCCCGACGCGCGCGCCTTTCCCATTGATGACCGCGACCGGGTCTTCCGACAAAATGGCATGGTCGATGAGCTCTTTGAGATTTGCATCCTGCGCAAAGGTCTTGGCGGTTTTCTTCAAGCCGCCATGAGCAGTTTCAAACGCCTTCATGTCCTGCATGACCGCATGCGCACGCACCACCTTGAGCCGTGATATGCCGGCGACAAAGTCGGCCACATAGTCGTCCGCCGGATTGAGAACAATGTCTTCCGACGTCCCGGTCTGGACCACCCGTCCGTCGCGCATGATGGCAATCCGGTCACCGATGCGCACGGCTTCATCCAGATCGTGGGTGATAAACACCGTTGTCTTGTTCATTTGCGAGGCCAGCTTCATGAACTCGTTCTGCAACTGTCGCCTGATCAAGGGATCAAGTGCGCTGAACGGTTCGTCCATCAGCAGGATTTCCGGATCTGCCGCCAACGCCCTCGCCAGCCCTACCCGCTGCTGCATGCCGCCGGACAGTTCATGGGCAAACTTGTTGCCCCAGCCGGTCAACTCCACCAGATCAAT
>JABDRA010000619.1 GCA_013041995.1 Anderseniella sp.
GGTTCGGGCAAGCAGTGTGCCGGTGACACTGAAAATGCGCCTGGGCTGGGATTTTGATTGTTTGAATGCGCCTGAACTTGCCGTGCGCGCCGAGCAACTTGGTGTCAGCATGATCACGGTGCATGGCCGCACCCGCAATCAGTTTTACAAGGGCAGGGCGGACTGGGCCGCCATCCGGTCCGTCACGCAAGCGGTAGCAATTCCGGTCATTGCAAACGGTGATGGCGCCAGTATAAGCGATGTGAACGCCATGCTGGAAGCCTCGGGCGCAGACGGCGTGATGATTGGCAGAGGGGCCTATGGACGACCGTGGTGGCCGGGGGTGCTGGCCAATCAACTCGACCCTGGGTGCGGCATCGAAGAACCGGGGATCGACCAGCAGGGCGCCATCGTTTTCGAACACTATGAGCTCATTATCAAACATTACGGTGAGCGCAGCGGCGTTCGTATTGCGCGCAAGCATGTCGGCTGGGCGCTCGAGCGCTGGCGGGACAAGGGTCTGTTCGATCAGGCGGAGACTACAAAGTGGCGCGCCAGACTGCTGAAACTGGATAATGCCGGAGAAGTTAGATCGGGATTGAACGAGTTGCGGAGCCAAATCTGTTCGGCGGCGGAAAGAATGGTCGCGGCATGAATGCGCATGAGCAATACGAGTTTTCTGCAAACCTGATGCTACAGTCCTTACCAAGTCCTGTCGTGGTCATATCGGCAGAAGACAGGATCGTTGCAGCCAATGCGGCTGCTGAGGAGTTTTTCTCTGTCAGCCAGTCAATGCTCAAACGCATGGGGCTCGACGATATCGTGCCGTTTGCAAGCCCGCTTTACACGGCAACGAAGAGACTGCGCGCGACCGGCACGACACTGTCTGAATACGGTGTGAAACTGGGAACTCCGCGCACCGGCGGCGGACGCACGGTTGATATTCAGGCAGGCGTCATACCTGAAAATCCGGGCAGTATCATACTGGTCATTCTGCAACGCTCCGTTGCGCTGGCTTTCGACCGGCAACTCAATAATCTGCAGGCGGCGCGCTCGGTGTCCGGCATGGCATCAATGCTGGCGCATGAGATCAAGAACCCGCTGTCCGGCATTCGCGGGGCTGCGCAATTGCTGGAGACAAATGCGCCGGTTGAAGACCGCGAACTGACCCAACTTATCTGTAGCGAGACAGATCGTATTCGTGAACTGGTTGACCAGATGGAGGTGTTTTCCGACGAGCGATCACCTGCAATGGAACCCTTGAACGTACACACTGTCCTGGAGCATGTGCGTAAACTGGCCGCCAGCGGATTTGCTTCGCACATCGACTTCGTCGAACTGTATGACCCTTCCTTGCCGCATGTCAGCGGTAATCGGGATCAACTTGTCCAGGTGTTCCTCAACCTTGTCAAAAACGCGTCGGAAGCGATTGATAAGATCGATGCCGTCGGCAAGATCACGCTATCCACTTCCTATAAGCCTGGCATCCGAATGCAGATATCCGGCAGTGAGCGGTCAGTGTCGCTGCCACTTGAAATTGCCGTACATGACAATGGTTCCGGTATTTCGGAGGATGTTGCCCAGCACCTCTTTGATCCGTTCGTGACCTCCAAGGACAGTGGGCGCGGTTTGGGCCTGGCCATGGTGGCAAAACTGGTGCGTGACCACGGTGGAATCGTCGATGCCTCATCCCATGATGACGGCACAATTTTCAGGGTGTTGCTGCCGGTTTCAGTGCGTAGTGCGGAATGACACATGTCCGTAACCATCTGAAGCGATGTGGAAGTATTGCCAATTCGATCAATTCGAAAGGGATTTGTGAATGACGTCTGGAACTGTACTTGTAGCCGATGACGATGCCGCAATCCGAACCGTCGTTACCCAGGCGCTGACACGGGCGGGATACGATGTGCGCGCGGCCAGCAATGCCGCCTCGTTGTGGCGCTGGGTAAGCGAGGGACAGGGCGACGTTGTTCTAACTGATGTGGTGCTTCCCGACGAGAGCGGTTTTGATGTCCTGCCTCGCATAACGGCCAAACGTCCGCGCCTGCCGGTTATTGTGATGAGTGCGCGCAACACCATCATGACCGCAATTACCGCAAGTGAACGCGGTGCCTACGATTATCTGCCGAAACCGTTTGATCTGAATGCGCTTGTTGCAACTGTTGGCCAGGCACTGGAAGATTCCCGCAAGGCTGATCAACCGGTTCCACAGCGCCAGGCGGTGGAAGACAGCGATGCCTTGCCGATAGTCGGCCGGTCAACAGCCATGCAGGACATCTACCGTGTAGTGGCCCGAATGACGCAGACTGACCTGACCGTGATGATCCAGGGCGAAAGCGGGACCGGCAAGGAACTGGTTGCACGTGCGCTGCATGATTTTTCGCGACGCAAGGCAGCACCGTTCGTTGCAATGAACATGGCCGCAATCCCCCGAGAACTGATTGAGTCTGAATTGTTCGGTCACGAGAAGGGTGCATTTACAGGTGCTGTTTCCAGATACCTTGGCCGGTTTGAGCAGGCCCATGGCGGCACCTTGTTCCTCGATGAAATAGGTGACATGCCAATGGAGGCGCAGACACGGTTGTTGCGGGTTCTCCAGGAAGGCGAGTACACCGCCGTCGGCGGTGTCAGGCCTATCAAGACCGATGTCCGGATTGTTGCCGCAACCCACCGTGATCTGAATCAACTGATCACACAGGGCATGTTTCGTGAAGACCTGTTTTTCCGCCTGAACGTGGTGCCATTGCGGTTACCGCCATTGCGGGAGCGGACCGATGACATACCGGATCTGGTGAACCATTTTCTGCGCCGCAATGAAAAACAGGGGCTGCCATTCAAGACCTTCTCCGCCGGGGCCATAGATGCCTTGCGGCGTGCCCGCTGGCCGGGAAACATTCGCGAACTGGAGAACTTTGTAAGCCGGCTTTGTGCAGTGCATGTCGGTGATGAAATTTCCGCCGCCACAGTAGAGCAGGAATTCGCAATGCAGAATTCTCCCGGCACTGAAAAGGATCCGGGTTCATACACGTCGCTGTCTGAGTTTGTGGAAAACCATCTGGTCCAGTATTTCGCCGGTTTCCAACCCAATCTGCCGCCGGATGGGCTGTATCATCGGGTGATCCAGCAGGTCGAGGTTCCGCTGATCAATGCCACGCTGGCGTCTACCGGCGGCAATCAGATAAAGGCGGCAAACCTGCTTGGCATCAACCGCAATACACTGCGGACCAGGATAAAGGAACTTGGGCTCAGTGTGGTCAAAACGCCGGGGGCGAAACATTAAGACGTATGGCGAGGGTCTGGATAGAATCAAGTGTGTGTTCTAAGCAGCTGTTTTCGTTAACCTTTATTTGTGAAACTCCACATACGTCAGAAAGTTGTGTAACAGGTCGAGTCGATTTGTGTGGGTTTGTCGGGAATTCAGCAGTACGCCGATGAAGTGTCACATATTTGCCACATTAGTGTTGCGTTTTTGCAACACCGCACGGGGGTGCAGTTTTTGCCTTGAAATCGGGTCCAGCGCTCCATGACTGTGATGTCGGACATATCCAGCCCGCAAGCATCTGAACCTCTGCAGGATCAGAGCGCGGAGCCGTTTCTCAGCAACAAGTGGGTGAACTGGGCAGGCATGTGCCTGGCCAGCCTGACTATCGTGTGTGGCCTTGGAACTTACCTTTATTTGACAGGACTGACCCACCTGAAACCGCAGCCTGATAATGCGCGTCTGCTGCTGTTTGCCAATGGCATATTGTTGACACTGATGGCCAGCCTGATTGTCTGGCAGTTGACCAAACTGACAATGGCACGGATGCGGCGGGTACCCGGGTCCGGGCTTCATATCCGGATTGTTGCTCTACTATCTCTGTTTGCAGTGCTGCCGGCAATAATTGTTGCAGCATTTGCCACCGTGACCTTGAACAGAGGGCTGGATATCTGGCTGTCGGGTCAGACCCAGTCTATTGTTG
>JABDRA010000221.1 GCA_013041995.1 Anderseniella sp.
GGCCGACATCGCCTCTGCGGCGGCCTGGACTTGTTCCGGTGCTGCAAGATTCAACACCACGCCGCCAGCTTCCGTCTTGTGCGCAATGCCGGATGCCTTCAGAGCGACGGGAAATCCGATCGTGCCGGCGGCGGACGCTGCCTCGGATATGGAACAGATCATGGCTTTGGGGATACGCAGGCCCGCCTGCGCCAACAGGGCCTTGGACGCATGTTCGCTCAATGTGTTTGCCGGGGTGTTTGATACTTCAGGTTTAGGCAGCGGGCTCGGCCTGCAGTGTGCGATTGCTGCCGCTGCATTCATGGCGTCAAGCGCTTCATCAAGACCGAACAATGGTGTGATGCCTGCTTCGTGCAGGCGCGTGGCTGCAGCTTCCGGCAGGCATTCAGGCAATGTGGCGATGATGCACGCGGCACTGTCGGTTTCCTGTTTCGCGGCTATCCAGGCATCAAGACCGACATCGTACTGGGCGGTATCGGCCCGGTCGGCGCGCGGGATGTCATAGATCAGGCACGCTATGTCGGCATCAACCCGCATCATGGCCGCATAAGTCTGTTTCATGGCCTCGAAGTCGGCCCAGATGAAGGTGTGGTAGTCGAGCGGATTGGCTACATCGACGAACTGGTTCAGGGTTGCGCGCACGCTTAGCGTTTCATCGGGTGACAGGTCAGGCAGGGATAAGCGGCTTCGTTTCGCTACGGCATCAGCCATCAGGGAGGCTTCGCCGCCGGAACAACTCAGTGACGTGATGCGGCCGGAAGGCAGCGGTCCCGCTATGGAAACGAGTTTCAGCGTTTCTATGAAAGCCGGCACCGAATGGGCCCGGGCAACACCGGTGCGGGCAAATAGCGCATCATAGAATTGGTCACTGCCGGCCAGTGTCGCGGTGTGGCTGACGGTTGCGCGCGCGCCTTTTTCCGATGCCCCGGTTTTCAGGGCGACAATGGGCTTGCCTTTCGCATGCGCCTTGCAGGCAATCCCGGAGAACCGGGCCACATCTGCAATGCCTTCGGTATGGATGCCGATTGCCGTGATGCGTTCGTCGTCCAGCAGCGCATCGATCATGTCATTGACGTTGGTGACGGTCTGATTGCCGACGGTGATGACCATCGCAATAGGCAGGGCACGGGCTTGCATGGTGAAGTTGATGGCCATGTTGCCGGACTGGGACAGGATGGCGACACCCCGCTCGACCGGCGTACACCCGTGAAAGTCCGGCCACAAGGCGGTGCGGTCCAGCAGGTTCAAGACACCCCAGCAATTGGGTCCGATCACCGGCATGTCTCCGGCAGCTTCTATCAGCGCGTCGTTGAGTGGGGAGCCGTCGGCACCAAGTTCGGAAAACCCGGCGGCATGGCATATGGCACCACCTGCGCGCATGGCGTACAGCGAGCGCACTGTCTCAACTGCAGCTTCACGTGATACACCGATATAGGTCGCATCGGGTGTACCGGGCAGGTCATCCAGGCTGGAGAAACAGGCCAGTCCGGCCATGGTTTCACGCTTCGGGTTCACCGGCCAGACATCACCGGTAAAACCCAGCTTCATCAATTCTCCGGCTACGCTTTCCGCAACCCGGCCACCGACAACGGCAACCGAACGCGGAGACAGCAGACGATGCAGAGAGTGTGGAGCCATATGCGGACTATCCACCAAGCGGGCGCAACAATTCGCGCGAAATGATGTGACGCTGGATTTCCGATGTGCCTTCCCAGATGCGCTCGATACGGGCATCGCGCCAGATGCGTTCCAGCGGCAACTCGTCCATGACGCCCATACCGCCATGTATCTGGATGGCTTCATCGGCCACGAAGGCCAGCATTTCCGATGCCTTCAGTTTTGCCATGGCCATGTCGGCATCCGTCACGGTGCCCTGATCGTATTTCCAGGCGGCTTCCATGGTGAGCAGGTTTGCCGCTTTCATATCGAGTGCCATGTCGGCAAGCTTGAACGACACGCCCTGGAACTTGGAGATTTGCTGGCCAAATTGCTGGCGGTCCGCCGACCATTGCAAGGCGTGCTCAAAGGCGCGTTCGGCGCGGCCCAGGCAGGTGGCTGCAACCTGCAGGCGGGTTGCACCAAGCCAATCATTGGCAACCTCGAAGCCTTTGTGAATATCGCCAAGGCGCTGCGCGTCCGGCACGCGGCAATTATCGAACTCCAGTATGGAATTGGTGTAGCCACGATGCGAGACATTGCGATAGCCGTCACGCAC
>JABDRA010000624.1 GCA_013041995.1 Anderseniella sp.
GTTATCCACTGCCTGGAGCTCTGTGTCCTGACCAGAGTTCTGGTTGCAGGGTCATGCAGCTTGCCGCCCCGGTTGCCCATCAGTATCCCGCGCTCTGGCGAGGTGACAATTTCACCGTCGGGTCTTACTCTGTTCTGCAACGGCATTGGCGGCCTACTTCCGAATGTTGTGCCGGTTGAGGCGGCGCTCGGCGGTCTGGTTCCTGATCGCCTCCGCGTCACTTTCACGCCACGCCGCGCCGACGGATTTCATGTGTGCCCTGACTGCGGTTTCAGCCCGGTCCGGATCACGGGCCATTACGCCTTCATAGATGGCGCGGTGTTGTTCGAGCAGTGCGTCGCGCCCGCCCTTGTGCCCGTACAGCAGGTAGCGATTGTAGAAGACGCCGTGTTCTAGGAGGTTGTAGATGGAGCGCAGCGTCTGGATCATCACGATGTTGTGGCTGGCGTCGCTCACCGCGATGTGGAGTTCGACGTCCAGCTGGGCCTCTTCATCGGGGTCTTCTTTTTCGTGTGCGATTTCCATGCGCTGCATGATCGAGGTCAGGATTTCATGATCCGCACTGGTGGCTCTCAGGGCTGCCCAGCGTGCGGCCATTGCCTCCACACCTTCCCGGAACTCCAGATAGTCGCCGGTGGCTTTCTCGTGTTTGCCGAACAGGCCGATAATGGGCTCCCCGAAAATCGAGTGCATGACATTGGCCACATAAGTACCACCGCCCTGTCTTGCGGTGAGCAGTCCTGATGCTTCCAGTTGCCCGAGCGCCTCGCGCAAGGTAGGCCGTGAAACGCCGAATTCACCAGTCAGGTCACGTTCGGCGGGCAGCTTGTCGCCGGGGCGAAGCACGCCTTCCAGTATCAATCGCTCAATCTGGTGTACGATTTCCGCTGATACCCGTTCCTGCCCCACAGGGTGAAACATCCTACCGACCTCCGGCACTAAATTCACTGAATTTACTCTGGATGAAACAAGGGTCTTGCAAATTGGTCAAGTAAATTGTCCAATTGCTTTGAAGCCATTGGTGTTGCCTATCGAAAGGCTGGCTTTGTATTCGCTGCGAACCGAGCTTGATATGAAGGGGAGTATTGCGCGAAGGTCCAGCCGGATCAAAAATGGGATTACCTTTTGACTGATGCCTGTCACTCAAGATCGGGCGGAGTATGAAGTGTAAAACGTGCTAGGGAGGAATCTGCACATGAAGAAATTATTTACCACCGCAGTTGTCGGCGCATCCATGGTTGCCATGTCGGCAGTCAGTGCAACGGCTGAGCCAATTCGCCTCAAAATGGCGTCGACTTACCCATCAAGCCTGACCCAGCTGGGGACGCTGGGTAAAACACTGGAAGCCAATATCAACGGCATCTCCGGTGGCGAAGTGCAGATCAAGTATTACGAGCCGGGCGCACTGGTGCCGGCGCTTGAGGTTTTCGATGCCGTCAAGAACGGGTCTGTGGATGCAGCCTGGTCGACACCCGGCTACTGGCAGGGCAAGGAGCCATCGCTTGCCTTGTTCTCTGCAGTACCATTTGGTCCTGATGCACGTGAATTCGGTGCGTGGCTGCTCCATGGCGACGGCGAAAAGCTGATGCAGAAGGTGTATGAAAAACACAATATCCACTCCATCATCTGCGGTGTCATTGCACCGGAAGCGTCGGGCTGGTTCCGTGAGCCGCTCAAGTCCATCGACGACCTGAAGGGCAAGAAGATGCGTTTCTTCGGCCTCGGTGCGAAGGTGATGCAGAAGCTTGGTGTGGATACGCAATTGCTCGGTGCAGCCGACATCTATCCCGCTCTTGAGCGCGGTACCATTGACGCCACCGAGTTTTCGATGCCGGCCATTGACCTGAACCTCGGCTTCTACCAGATCGCCAAGCACTACTACTTCCCGGGTTGGCATCAGCAGGCTACTTCGTTTGAGCTGATGATCAACATGGACAAGTGGAAGGCCATGACCGATCAGCAGAAGAAGATCATCGAAGTGTCCTGCCGCGCCAACTACGCGCTCGGCATGGCTGAAGGTGAGTACATCCAGGGTGCAGCGCTGGCCGAGTTGAAATCCAAGGGCGTCACCGTTCACACCTGGTCGGATGCCGATCTTGCCAAACTCAAGGAGACCTGGGAAGGCCTTGTTGTGGAAATCGCTGCTGGTGATCCCGCGTTCAAGGAAGCCTGGGACAATCTGCAGAAATTCCGTGGCGAATACGCAGACTGGAAAAACCTCGGCTATCTGAAGTAGGCTGATACAGGCTGACAATCTGTTTCCGGCCCGGTGCGCGTCACATCAGGTGACCTCGCCGGGCCGGTTACCATTTTCGATCAGGGCAACATGGGTTCAAATGAACCCATAAACCTGATCTAGTGGGGTTGATCCTGAAAAGAGGGCAGGGCTGTGGGTGGATTTCTCAAGGTAAGTGCCGGCATAGACCGATTTCTTGAAGTATGCGCAAAGGTCGGCATGTGGTTCGGTTTGGCGCTGGTGGTCGTGGTTTGTTATGATGTGTTGAGCCGGTATTTTGGCGTGCCAAAACCGTTTGGCCTGAACTCGACAATGGTTCAGGAATCCGAGTACTGGCTGCACACCTTTCTGTTCGCACTGCTGATCGGCTACACTTACACGAAACAGGGCCACGTCCGCATTGACCTGGTCAGGGACAGGCTTCCACTGAAGGTAAAATATGCCATTGAGATGTTTGGCTGTCTGTTCTTCCTTATCTCATACTCGGTTGTGGCCGGCTTTTACTGCTACCGATATGCGCTGGCCTCGTTTTATGAAGGCGAGGCTTCAAAATCGGTAATCGGGCTTTCCCACATCTGGTTGCTGAAGTCCGCATTGCCCATCCTGTTCGTGCTGCTTGGACTTGCCGGCCTTTCACAGCTGATCAAGTCAACCGCAGGATTTCTCGGCAAGCTTCCGAAAGAAAAAACAGCCGAAACGGTCGGGGGAGACCTTTAATCATGACATTTGTCGAAGCTCTCCCGCTGCTGATGTTCGCAGCGCTGGCCCTTCTGCTTTTTTCTGGATACCCGGTGGCATTCGTGTTGGGTGGTATTGGTCTCGGTTTTGCATTTCTGGCCATATACATCGATCCGTTTCTGTTTGACTGGCCGCAATTCGGTGCCATCCCGTCGCGCATTTTCGGGTCGATAGCTGAAAACCTGATCCTCACCGCGATCCCGATGTTTATCTTCATGGGCACCATGCTGGAGCGATCCGGTGTGGCGCGTGACCTTCTGAACTGTCTGCAGGTCCTGCTGCGCCGGGTTCCCGGTGGTCTTGCTCTGGCGGTCACCATCATGGGCACCATTCTGGCTGCCACCACGGGCATTATCGGTGCATCTGTCGTCATGATGACATTGCTGGCTTTGCCGGTAATGCAAAAGCGTGGCTATGCACCAACCTTGTCCACCGGCACCATTGCCGCGTCCGGCACGTTGGGCATTCTGATCCCGCCGTCGATCATGCTGGTGATCATGGCCGACCTGCTGGGCCGCTCGGTCGGCAACCTGTTTGTGGCTGCGGTGATCCCCGGTTTCATGCTGTCGGTCATGTACTGTATCTACATCATGACACGCTGCACGATCAATCCGGGCCTGGCGCCCAAACTGCCCTCCGACATGGGTCCGCAGACAAAGGGCGGCGTGGCAATCATGGTGCTGCGCAGTTTCATCCCGCCGCTGGTCCTGATTGTGCTGGTGCTGGGATCCATTCTGGGCGGTTTTGCAACGCCAACCGAAGCGGCCGGTGTGGGTGCCATGGGCGCGATCCTGCTGGCCTTCGTCAATCTTGTTGTGTTGCCGTCGCTCGGTGTTCCGGAAATGCGGTTTGAAGGCCAGGCAGACGTTGATCTGGGTGACAAGATTGAAGGCATGTCGTTCAGTGAAAGAATGACAGGGTTCTGGGGTGTGCTCACCCAGGTCGTCTACCGCGCCGCGCTGACCAACGGCATGCTGTTCGGCATTTTCATCGGCGCGACCTTGTTCTCGTTCGTGTTCCGGTCACTGGGCGGCGACGACATTGTCATTCATCTGGTCAATTCGATGGGACTTGGTTCGTGGGGCCTGTTGTTCCTGCTGATGGCGATCGTGTTCTTCCTCGGGTTTTTCTTTGACTGGATCGAGATTACCCTGATCGTGTTGCCGGTATTCTCGCCGATCATCGGCCTGCTCGATTTCGGCGACCATGTTGCCAAGCAGGACGTGGTGTACTGGTTCGCCATCCTGCTGGCGGTAAATCTGCAGACGTCGTTCCTGACTCCGCCGTTCGGTTTCGCCCTGTTCTACATGAAGGCCGTGGCGCCGAAATCAATCAAGATCGAACAGATCTATCGCGGGATCATCCCGTTTGTGATGCTGCAACTGGTTGGCCTCGGTCTTGTCATGAGCTTCCCGCAACTGGCCATGTGGTTGCCAGGCAAACTGTTGAACTGATCGTTTCCAACGTGCTATAGGCGCACAAAAAAGCCGGCAGAAAATTCTGCCGGCTTTTCAATGTAATTGGATACTGAAGTTACTTGCTGAGCGAAGCCAGGTAGGCCGCGACGTCCATGCGCTGGTCTTCCTTCTTCAACTTGAAGGTCATCTTGGACTTGCCGCCGATATAACCCTTGGGATCCGCAAGGTACTCCACCAGCTTGGCTTCGTCCCATTCGCCAATCTTTTCGGCAGCATCGGTGATGCCTTTGCCGTATTTATAGCCGTCAACAGACGCTGCCTTGCGTCCGATGATGCCGACCAGATGCGGGCCGACCTTGTTCTTCGCTTCATCAGCCGCGTGGCATGCCTTGCACTTCTTGAAGACTTTTTCGCCCTTGGCCGCATCGCCTTCTGCAAACGCGCCAGTTGACATGGCACCAAGCGCTGCAGCGACAGCGATTACAAACTTGAAACTCATTTCATTCCTCCGGTATCGATACTTTGATGTGTTGCCCGCTCTCATATACCTCATATATGGGATCTACTCGAATATATCGCAACAGGTTCAAAAGGGTAGATACATGTTGCCACATCATTAATGCGTGAAATATGTCCCTGGTTCCCGCCACATAGTGGAATGAATCGTTGAAATGGCGGCTCCAGCGTGCTGAATGCGGGCATATTCGAGATAAACCGGGAAAATCTGTACATGGCTGAGACTGTGAAACACGGCGGTTTGACCGTCGCGAAAAAGCTCTATGAATTCATCAATAGCGAAGCGTTGCCGGGAACAGGTG
>JABDRA010000626.1 GCA_013041995.1 Anderseniella sp.
CATCTGTTTCACTTGCCGAAAGACCAGCAAAACAACCGCATTACAGATCTTCTGCAGCGCTTTGATCTGCACGATGTCCTCAATCAAAAACCGGACAGCCTCCCATTGGGCGTCAAGCAGCGCCTGCAACTGGCCGTCGCTATTCTTCATCAGCCGGAAGTGCTTATTCTGGACGAACCGACATCCGGCGTCGACCCGATTGCTCGCGATGATTTCTGGCAATTGCTGATAGAGCTGTCACGCGATGAAGGCGTAACCATCTTCATTTCCACGCATTTCATGAATGAAGCATCCCGCTGTGACCGCATATCGCTGATGCACGCCGGCAAGGTACTTGCTGTCGGCGCACCGCAGGATCTGGCAGACGCCAGACACGCCGCTTCACTCGACGAGGCATTTGTCGCCTATCTCGAAGACGCAATGGCTGACGGCGAGCCTGATACCGCAGACCCCCCCATTGTTCCAGAGCCCGCCGACACCGCTGCACAAGCCCGCCACAACAGCAGCACCTTCAGCGTCCGGCGCATGTGGGCATACGCCAGCAGGGAGGCCAAGGAACTGTTGCGCGACCGGATCAGGCTGGCATTTGCCCTGCTGGGACCCGTCATCTTGATGATCACCTTCGGCTACGGTATTTCATTCGATGTCGAAGAACTGCCCTATGCTGGCTATGATCAGGACAGATCCCGTGAGAGCCGCCAGTTTCTGGAGAATTTCTCCAGTTCGCGATACTTCGTAGAACGCCCTCCCATCGCCAGACCTTCCGCTGTGGAAACCCGCCTGAAAAGCGGCGAATTGACATTTGCCATCGAGATTCCATCGGGCTTTGGCAAGGACTTGCTGAAAGGTGAACAACCGGAAGTCGGCGTGTGGCTGGATGGCGCCATGCCGTTCCGGGCTGAAACGACACGAGGCTATATTCAGGGCGTAACGTTGCAATACATTGCAGACATGTCCACCCGCCAGACCGGTCGACCGGTCAGTGTCAGCCCGGTTTCGATCGAAACACGGTTCCGCTACAATCAGGCTTTCAAGAGCACCTATGCGATAATCCCCGGCGTCATCATGCTGTTGTGCGTTTTGATACCCTCCATGATGACTGCGGTCGGCATCGTGCGGGAAAAGGAGATGGGGTCGATCACAAACCTCTATTCTACACCAGTCACCAGGATGGAATTTCTGCTGGGCAAGCAATTGCCCTATATCGCCATTGCCTATGCCAGCTTTGTCAGCCTGTGCGTGCTGGTCATTCTGGTTTTCGCGGTACCCTTGAAAGGCTCTCTTCTGGCACTGGCAACCGGAGCGCTGATTTATGTCTGGGCAACAACCGGATTTGGCATGCTGGTGTCATCGTTTGTGAACAGCCAGATCGCAGCCATTTTCGCCACGGCGATTCTGGCAATGGTACCTACCATGAATTTTTCCGGGTTCATGACGCCTGTCTCCGCGTTGGGCGGCGGCGCCAAAGTCACAAGCGCCCTGTTTCCTGCGTCCTACTTCCAGCAGATCAGCGTTGGCAGTTTTACCAAGGCACTGAGCTTTGCCGACCTGTGGTCCAATCACTTGTTCCTGATCGGCTTCGGTCTGGGGTTTTTCCTTATAGCGACAGTCTTCCTCCGCAAGCAGGACGTTTGAGGATGCTGCGAAGCCTCGGCAACATATACCGTCTCGGCATCAAGGAATTGCGCAGTGTACTGGCTGATCCGGTTCTGGTGATCCTGCTTGTCTGGACATTCACCTTTGCCATCTACGAGGTTGCGCAGAATGCAAAAATGGAAGTTGCGAACGCCTCGGTTGCAATTGTGGATGAGGATCGCTCAGAACTGTCCAGGCGCATTCAGGATGCATTCTTGCCGCCCTATTTCAGACCTGCGGTAGAGATTACAGGCGCGCAAATCGACCAGGCAATGGACGCCGGCAAATTCATTTTTGTTATAGATATTCCGCCGCGGTTTGAAGCCGATCTGCTGTCAGGCCAAAAACCCGAAGTTCAGGTGAACATAGATGCAACGGCCATGTCTGTGGCCGGCACCGGTGCGTCCTATATACAAACCATCATCAGCCAGGAAACACTGGACTTCATGGATGCAAGGGGATCAGCGGCAGAAACCCCGCTGAATGTGGTCGTCAGAGCGAACTTCAATCCAAACCTAAACTCGACCTGGTTCATGGCAGTGATGGAGATCGTCAACAACGTCACCATCCTGGCCATGATCCTGACGGGGGCAGCGCTTATCCGCGAGCGTGAACACGGCACCATCGAACACCTGCTTGTGATGCCGGTCACATCGGCCGAGATCATGACTTCGAAGGTCTGGGCCAACGGTCTCGTAATCGTTGTCGCAGCCGCATTGTCGCTGACCTTCGTTGTTCAGGGCCTGCTACAGGTCCCCATTGCAGGGTCAAAAACACTGTTTATCGCAGGAGCCATTATCTACCTGTTCTCGATCACGTCGCTGGGCATTCTGCTGGCGACGATGGCGCGCTCGATGCCACAGTTCGGCTTGCTGGCAATTCCCGTATTTGTGGTGATGAACCTGCTGTCGGGCAGCACTACGCCCATGGAGAGCATGCCCGAATGGCTTCAGGCCATCATGCAGGCATCTCCTTCAACCCACTATGTCAGTTTCTCGCAGGCGGTTTTGTACCGAGGCGCGTGGATAGATATTGTGTGGCCGCAAATGCTGATCATGGGCGCTATTGGTTGCGTCTTCTTCGCAGTCGCCCTGTTCCGGTTTCGCAGGACAATTGTAAATTTCTCCTGATCCTGCAGATCACTGCTTGAACGCGAACTTCGCTTTTGTCGGGGCAAGTTGCGGCACGCCGGTTATGTAATCACCCGCACGTGCGGCGATCATCTGTGTCGGGGCATTCAGGTTGGCGCTCATGATCTGCGGTATGACGGAAGCATCGACCACACAGGGACCCTCTACGCCATAAACCCGCACCTGGTCATCAACAACCGCATCGGGACCATGCCCCATCCGGCCGATCCCGCTCCCACGATAATGAAGTCGAATGTGTTCATGCGATTGTCTTAGCTACTATTTTGGTGATGAGTGTTCAGAAACTGTTCTGTCTCTGCCCTGGTCGGGGCGCTTGCCGGGCCACCTGAGCGCATGCTTTTCAATGTGCCTGCTGCATTTGCAAACCGAATGGCGCTTCGAACATCGTGCCTCTGCGCGATCATCACAGCAAAGGCCCCGTGCCATACATCGCCCGCTCCCAGTGTTTCTTTCGCCTCGACGGTGATCGCAGGAACGTTTTCAACGCGCCCCTCTTCAATGAAGTATGTGCCTTCGGCACCGTTGGTGACACAGACCCAGGCATCCAGTTTTGATGATGCGGCCTGCAGCGCAGTCACCGGATGCTCGATACCGGTAAAGTCATATATGCCCTGGGCGGAGAACGCCACATGGCTGGCCAGTTTGACCGTGTCTTGATCGAACGGCGGTTCTGCATCAACAATGGCGGGTATGTTTCTGTCGTGCGCTATCTGGATTGCCCGACGGGTTAATGGCTCCCAGCGATTGTCGGCAAGCAACACGTCAAACTCGGGAACATCGTTCAGCCATTCAGCATCCTCCCCCAGGCCCTCGCCTCTGAAATTGGTTATCTGGCGCTCGCCTGCGCCATCGACATAAATGGATGAGAACGAAGAGGCACCGCCAGTGATGCAGTTTACCAGCGTTGTATCCACCTCGTGCCTGGCCAGTTCATCCAGAATAAACCGGCCGACAAAATCATCACCGACCCGGGCAGCGAGCATCGCCTTCGCCCCGAGTCGACTGGCGGCCACTGCCGAATTTGCTGCATTTCCACCGCCGCAGATGTGGGCATTGGTTGCACGGTACTTCTCGGCCTTGCGCGGCATGGCGTCCACATTGAACACAAAATCTGCCACAGCAACACCAGCTAGCAGTATTCGGATCACTCTTCCCCCTCGGTCAGGATCCAGGGCCAGGACCCACATCACGTGTATGTTTGTTTCTCCGGCTGATCGCACCTGTTAACATAAGCCAGTGGAGAACCAGAACAAGTCACGAGGTCTGAGCATGGGTAAATCACTAGTCTGTGCTCCCGGGATTGCCATGACTGTCATAGCCACCCTGCTGTGCACAGCAGCCAGCGTGTCCATCCCGGCGCGGGCTGATCCTGACGTGACACGTGGGTCAGCGGTTGCCGTTGACGGACATATTCTCAGCATGAACGGCAGACAGCTGATGCTCGCCAATATCATCGTGCCGGAACCGGGTGCCAAATGCAGATTGCGTGGCAAATTGCGTGACTGCGGCAATTTTGCCCGGCTTGGCCTTACTGAACTGGTCGTTGCGGCCACTATCGAATGCCGGAAACTGACACGACGCACATACAACTGCAAAACCGAAGACGGCTACGACCTCGCCCTTGGCCAGATCCATGCCGGCTGGGCTGTGCCGACAAAAGACGCACCGGACCACTACGTCACCAAGATGAATGAAGCGAGGGCCAAAAAGCGCATGCTATGGTCGGCATCTAATGCGGACGGAAAACCCGGTTTCGCATCTGCCCTGCTGGGCAAACGCTGATCCGGTGACCGGGCAATTTTTTAAGATGATGCCGAAGCGGGTGGAAGAATTTCTGGACTGTCTGCCGATTGCCCAAGAACCGTAACTTCACACGTATAGGAAAAGGTTGCAGGACGCCCATATGGATCAGAACCAGACAGAAGCTGTCGCGCGCAAAATCTACGAGGCAAATGTAAGGCGCGAGCGGTTTAAACCTCTGCGCGGCAATGATCAGCCAGGATCGCTCGACACTGCCTATGACATTCAGGATGCGCTTTACGCCATCATGCAGACCGAAGGAAACGCCGGACCGGTCGCCGGCCACAAGATTGCGGTCACCTCGCCCGAAATTCAGAAACTGTGCGGTGTGGGTCAACCTGTTTACGGAAGCATATTTGCCAGCACAATCCATCGCACACCGCATGTGGCAAACCACGCAGACTTCATCCGCATTGGTATAGAGTTTGAGATCGCGTTGGAAATTGGTGAGGACGTGCCCCTGACTGCTGCACCGTTCGACGCTGAGACCATTTCCCGATTTGTGAAGTCTGCGATGCCGGCTTTCGAGATAATTGAAGATCGCGACGCCGACTACAGCGATCTTGATGCCATGTCGATCCTGGCCGACAGGTGCTGGTGTGGCGGCGTGGTTCTGGGAGCACCGGTTGAACACTGGCAACGCATTGATCTTGGAAACCTTGCAGGCACGGTGAAATTGAACGGAGAATCGCTCGACAGCAGCAATACCGGCAATGCTCTCGGCCATCCGCTCAACGGTCTTGCCTGGGTCACAAATCATCTGGCAGGTCGCGGAAAGGCGTTGCGGGCCGGAGAAATAGTCATGACCGGTAGCCCACTAAAAACCCGGTTTCCGGCGCCTGGCGACAGCTACACATACTCAGTGGAACAACTGGGTGAAGTAACATTACAAACAAGTAGCAATGCTCAGGCAGAAACATAACCTGTTTCCTTACCTGTACCGCAAAGAATTTGCCTGTAGCGCAGGTTCTACTTTTCAATACCTGTGATGACCGATGCAATCCACTTGGCATGTGTGTCCAGGCGAATTGACGAGGCTTTTTGCAACTTTTCCGGGTGGCCACAATTCACACGGAATCACCGCAATTGCGACAGTTCCCTGCCAAATTCTCGTCTGGAACGGCTGCAAACATTAATATTCTGTTAACCAGAACCCGAATGACCGGCGGCGACTTGAATGACCGGCGGCGACTTGAGGGATTATGATAAC
>JABDRA010000630.1 GCA_013041995.1 Anderseniella sp.
CGACCATGTTTATCTTGATTGCCAGGCCTGCTGCCTGGGCTGCCCTGATCCCGCCCATCACCTTTTCCAGGTCACCCCAGCGGGTGATGTCCTTGAACTTTTTGGTATCGATCGTGTCCAGCGAAACATTGATGCGCCTGACACCATGGTCGACCATCTGTGAGGCATATTTCTCAAGCTGCGAGCCATTGGTCGTCAGGGTCAGTTCTTCCAGCGCGCCGGTTTTCAGATGCCGCGACAGGTTTTCAAACAGCGACATTATATTGCGGCGTACCAGTGGTTCACCGCCGGTCAGGCGCAGCTTCCTGACACCCTTTTCGACAAACACCGTGCATAGCCGGTCCAGTTCTTCCAGTGTGAGAATATCTTTCTTCGGCAGAAAGGTCATGTTTTCCGACATGCAGTACACACAACGGAAGTCACACCGGTCGGTAACCGATACCCGTAGATAACTCACATGGCGCCCGAACGGATCGATCATTTCAGACGCCGCTTCGGCTGGCATTTGTATGGAAGTGTTCATGCCGACATATTTGGCGACCCGGCACGGTCCCGTCAAGCTGCAACGGCCAGTTTTAAAAACCTCTGCCGCACAGTGGAATGATGCCCGAAGACCAAGCGGGTGTTTGGCACGCTTGTTGCGTGGGATTAACCAATCCGGCCAATATGGCGTGAATTGAACAGGAAAAGGCGTTTCCGCTGTTGATTATGGTGAAAAAATGATCACTGTTGCTAAATTGTCAGGCAAGCGTTTATGTTTGCCTCAACAAAAAGCAAGACTGCGCTGCGAAAAGCATGGTCATCTGGGTGGAAAATTGTTCGGGGTGTTGAATGGGTAATGCTGGTGGAACCGGCGAACCGATGGTTCGCTTTCAAAATGTTCAGAAAAGTTATGACGGTGAAACGCTGGTTGTAAAAGATCTGAACCTGGATATCGCCACGGGCGAGTTTGTCACCATGTTGGGCCCATCGGGTTCCGGTAAGACAACAACGCTGATGATGCTGGCCGGTTTTGAACCCGCCACCCATGGCGAAATTTATCTCAATGGCAATCCGATCAACAATGTACCACCACACAAGCGCGGCATTGGCATGGTGTTCCAGAACTATGCCCTGTTTCCGCACATGTCGGTTGCTGAAAATCTGGCGTTCCCGCTGGCGGTTCGCGGCTTGTCAAAATCCGAACAGGAAGACAAGGTAAAGAAAGTGCTGGAAATGGTTGAGTTGCCGGAGTTCGGCGGCAGACGCCCGGCCCAGCTTTCAGGCGGTCAGCAGCAACGTGTAGCAGTTGCCCGCGCGCTGGTGTTTGAACCGGACCTTGTTTTGATGGATGAGCCGCTTGGCGCGCTCGACAAGCAGCTGCGCGAGCAGATGCAGTACGAGATCAAACACATCCACGATTCACTTGGTGTGACTGTCGTCTATGTAACCCACGACCAGTCCGAAGCGCTCACCATGTCAGACCGGGTTGCGGTCTTTGAAGATGGTGTCATTCAGCAATTGTCGAGCCCGGAAGAGCTCTATGAACGGCCTGAGAATTCCTTCGTGGCCCAGTTCATCGGCGAGAACAACAAGCTGCGCGGCACCGTGCAGGAAGTAGGCAAGGACAAGCTGGCCACTGTGAAACTGGACAGTGGTGATGTGGTCAAGGCGCTTGCAGTTGGTATTGGTGCCAAGGGTGAGCGTACATTGTTGTCGGTTCGTCCCGAGCGTGTTGCCATCGAGCCGACGAAAAACAAGAACACGGTCACACTGACCGGCCGGGTTGAGGAACTGATCTATCTGGGCGACCACATACGCACGCGCATGTCTGTTGCCGGGCACACCGACTTTATTGTCAAGGTGCCCAACAATGCCGAGCATCATGAACTCACGCAGGGCCAGACAACCACCGTTGGCTGGCAAGCCGAAGATTGCCGGGCGCTGGATGATATGGCGGCCTGATTGAAATTTTTTGAATTCTGTTCTGCCTCAATAGTGAGAGCAGGGCGGTTTACCGGGGGTTTTGTTGAGCCTCCGTTCTACCAAAGGGAGTAAGTCTGAATGAAGAAATTTTTAACAACAAGCCTGTCGGTTCTGGCACTTGCAGCTGTCTCTACAGCCGCCAGCGCTGAGGGCTCGATTACGGCTGTATCGTGGGGCGGCGCCTACACGAAGAGCCAGGTGAAAGCCTATCATGAGCCTTTCACTGCCAAGACCGGCATCAAGATCAACTCGGTTGATTACTCCGGCGGTATTGCCG
>JABDRA010000641.1 GCA_013041995.1 Anderseniella sp.
GTTATAGTCAGCCGTGGTCGGGTATCCGGCCTGTTCGGCAGCATCGACAAAGGCGTGATACAGCGGGTTGTCGCGCTCACCGCGGGTCACGTGCATCGGCCCGTTAGTGCCGCGCCAACCGTCTTCGCCGCCATGCGATGTCTCCATGCGCTTGTAATAGGGCAGTACGTCTGCAAATGCCCAGCCGGTGGCACCCAATTCGGACCAGGTATCGAAATCGCGGGCATGACCGCGGACATACACCATGCCGTTGATGGATGAAGATCCGCCGATCACCTTGCCGCGCGGTGCGGTAATGCGGCGGTTGTTCAGGCCGGGTTCCGGCTCGGACAAGTACCCCCAATTGTAGGTTTTTGTATTCAGCGGGATCGACAGGGCCGACGGCATCTGGATCAGGGGACCAATATCGCTGCCGCCGTATTCCAGCACCAGTACGGAGTGCCTGCCGTTTTCGGTCAACCGGTTTGCCAGCACGGATCCGGCAGAGCCGGAGCCGATAATGATGTAGTCGAATGTGGCGTCGCTCATGTAAGTCTCAATGGGTGCGGACCGGAGGAAGCTGGCTGTCGATGTAGGACTCGACGAGATGGATGGCGGTATCGCGGTTGTAAACGTCGCCGAACAATGCCGCGCGCAGCCAGACGCCGTCGATCAGGGCTGAAACGCCGATTGCAAGCTCTGTCGCCTTGTCAGGGTTGGTCAGCTTGTTGAAGGCATGTTTCAGATTGGAATTCAGCCGCGCATCATACAGCCGCAGAATTCGGGTGAGGTTAGATGACTGCCGGGCAGACCCGTACAGGGCCAGCCAGGCGGTCATGACATCGGGTGAATACTGGCTCGGCGCGAAGTTCGCTGCAACAATCGCTGACAGCCTGCCGCGCGGCGTTTGTGCCTGTTTCAGACTTTTGAGCGTCTCTGCGCGCAGGTCGCGCAGCATATGCTGCATGGTGGCAAACAGCAGGTCGTCCTTGCCGTCGAAATAATGATGCACGATACCCGAAGACACGCCCGCCTTCTTGGCGATACGCGCAACGGTCGTGTCGGCATAGCCATAATCATGCAGCGAGGATATCGCTGCTTCTATCAGTTGATTCCGGCGGACCGGACCCATGCCAAGTTTCGGCATTTCGCCTCACATAGAAAATTGAACTCAGGCGCAGGATATTTTTTTTAATTGATCAGTCAATTAAAAACAGCTTAAGTTTTGCCGGGCTGTTGACTTGCAGGTGTGCTGCAGCGCACATTCCGGCCAATCCAGACTGCTGAAGATCACTATTTGAAGGTGATCGAATGAAAATTGAAACAGGGAGTAGATATTGATGATCAGGACAATTTCACAAGTGATGACGGGAGTCGCAGCAGCGGCGATCTTTGCATTTATCCCGATGGGCGCGGCACAGGCTGCCGACAGTGAAGCATGCAAAGCTGTCCGGTTTTCAGACGTTGGCTGGACTGACATCACCGCTACCACCGCAACTGCCACAGTCGTCCTGAAAGCATTGGGTTACGAGCCCGTTACCCAGGTTCTGTCTGTGCCGGTGACGTATTCGTCGCTGAAAAATGGTGATATCGACGTCTTCCTGGGCAACTGGATGCCGACCATGGAAGCGGATATCAAGCCGTACCGTGAAGATGGTTTAGTGGAATCCATCGGCGCAAACCTTGAAGGCGCCAAGTACACGCTGGCTGTGCCCAAATACACTTACGAAGCTGGCGTCAAGACGTTCGAGGATATTGCCAAGTTCAAGGATCAGCTTGACGGCAAGATCTACGGTATCGAGCCCGGCAATGACGGCAACCGCCTGATCCTCGACATGATTGAAAACGACACCTTCGGGCTGAAGGGGTTTGAAGTGGTTGAATCATCCGAAGCAGGCATGCTGTCTGCCGTTGCCAAGGCAGCCCGCAAGAAAGAACACCTTGTCTTCCTCGGCTGGGAACCGCACCCAATGAATTCCAACTTCGAAATGGCCTATCTGGAAGGTGGCGATGATGTGTTTGGCCCGAACCTGGGTGGTGCGACGGTGCATACCAATGTGCGCAAAGGCTATGTCGGCGAATGCCCGAATGCCGGCAAGCTCGTCTCCAATCTGAAGTTTACGCTGCAGATGGAAAATGAAATCATGGGAGCCATTCTCAATGATGGCACCGACCCGGAAGAGGCTGCCACCAACTGGCTCAAGGCCAATCCCGGCGTGATGGATGCCTGGCTTGACGGTGTCACCACATTTGACGGTGGTGATGGCATGGCAGCAGCGAAATCCGCATTCAAGTAGACCGATTGTCTGATTTGAAAGTGTACTACCCGGTTTTGCCAAAACAGCAAAACCGGGTAGCGTCGTTTTCTGCACTGCTCTTTGACAACACCAGGAGTGCGGCAGACCCTATCAACCGGATTTAACGGCCGGATTTAACGGATTGAGCTCATGGACCCGATCAGCACTTTTCTTGAAGATAACAAGATTCCGCTTGGCAAGTGGGGTAAAGAACTTTTCACCTGGCTGACAGACAGTTTCGACTGGTTTTTCGACGGTATCGCCAGCGGTATCGAAATTATTCTGGAAGCAATGATCGACCTGATGCTGCTGCCGCCACCGGTTGTTATCATCGCATTGATTGCAGGACTGGCTTGGTGGCTGTCGAGATCCTGGAAAATCCCTGCAATTGCCATTCTTTGCCTGGCCTTCGTGATCAACCAGGGCTTGTGGAAGGAAACCATTGAAACGCTGGCCCTTGTCGTTGGTGCCGCGTCGGCCTCGATGCTGATTGGTGTGCCGGTAGGTATCGTGGCAGCGCACAATGAGTGGCTGTTCCGTATCCTGCGTCCGATCCTCGATCTGATGCAGACCCTGCCGACGTTCGTTTATCTGATCCCGGCGCTGATCCTGTTTGGCCTCGGGCTGGCACCTGGTCTGGTAACCACTGTCATCTTCTCCATTGCCGCGCCGATCCGGTTGACGCATCTTGGTATTACTTCGGTGCCGAAACAGTTGATCGAAGCCGGTCAGGCGTTCGGTGCAACCAAGTGGCAATTGCTGAAAAAGGTCGAACTGCCGGCCGCCATGCCGACCATCATGGCCGGGCTTACCCAGTGCATCATGCTGTCGCTGTCGATGGTGGTGATTGCAGCACTCATCGGCGCCAACGGGCTGGGCAAACCGGTGGTGCGCGCCTTGAACACCGTCAATATCCCGATGGGTATTGAAGCCGGCCTCGCCATTGTGGCGGTCGCCATCATGCTGGACCGCATCTGCCGCGTTCAGGAAGCCGGCAATGGGGGGCAGAGCAAATGACCAGGACCGCCGTCAGTTTCAAGAACGTCGACATCATTTTCGGTGACAACAAGCAAGAAGCGCTGCGCCTGCTGGATGCAGGGGCGACCCGGCAGGAGATCAATGAAAAAACCGGCGCGGTGCTGGGCGTGGCCGGTGCCTCGCTCGACGTGGCGGAGGGTGAAATATTTGTGCTGATGGGGTTGTCCGGATCCGGCAAGTCCACCTTGCTGCGTGCGGTCAACCGTCTCAATGAAACCGCACGCGGTGAGGTAATCGTGTCAACGGACGGTGCATCGGTTGATGTTGCTGCGTGCAGCGACCAGCAATTGCGCGAGCTTCGCATGCGCCATGTCGCCATGGTGTTTCAGCAGTTTGCACTGCTGCCGTGGCGCACGGTTGAAGAAAATGTCGGCCTTGGCCTGGAACTGGCCGGCGTACCTGACGCAGAACGGAAAAGCCGGGTGGCGGAACAGTTGAAGCTGGTCAGTCTCGACCAGTGGGCAGACCGCTATGCCCATGAATTGTCAGGCGGCATGCAGCAGCGCGTCGGACTGGCCCGCGCCTTTACAACGCAAGCCCCGATCCTGTTGATGGATGAACCGTTTTCAGCGCTTGATCCGCTGATCCGGACGCACCTGCAGGATGAACTGCTCAACCTGCAGCGTGAATTGAAACGCACCATAATATTCGTGTCACATGACCTCGACGAAGCCATGAAGATCGGCAACCGGATTGCGATCATGGAGGATGGCCGGATCGTACAGGCCGGCACGCCGCAGGAAATCGTGCTCAAACCGGCCAATGAATATGTCGAGCAGTTTGTGCAGCACATGAACCCGCTCAATGTGATGACCGGGGCGACCATCATGAAAAAACTGGCCAAGCCGAAGCGCGTGGCCGCAGGCAAGGCTGCACCTGTCATGATGCCGCCCGATGCCACCATGCGCGAGATAATTGCTGAATGCTGGCGCACCGGCAAAAACGTCCTGATCGGCAGTGATGGCAAGGCAATTGGTGAGGTCGGCGAAACTGAAATCTATTCGGCACTCATTAACCGGCCCAGCGTTTAAGGGCGGAAGGGCCCTAATTCAGGTACCAGAAGGCTAAATTGAGCGCTGCTGCAAAACTGACCCATAAAAGGTAAGGTGCCATCAGCCATGCGGCGATATGGTCAATGGGCCGGAAACCTGAGATTGCCAGCGCTATTGTCAGCCATAATGCCGTGATGGCAATCAAGCCAAGCAAGGTTGATCTGGCGGCAAAGAACGCCAGCGACCAGGTGAAATTAAACGTCAGTTGCACGAAGAAGACGATCAAGGCGGAGCGGGCGTCGCCGATGAACCCGCCGCCGGCGCGCCATATTCGCCAGGCAGCGACTCCCATCATGATGTAGAGCACGGTCCACACCGGCGCGAACACCCAACCAGGCGGTGTCCACGATGGACGGTTCAAGGTCATGTACCAGGTGGCAACAGATTGATTGGTGGCCCATCCGGCTACGCTGCCAACAGCGAGGCACAAGGCGACAAAGCCCGCCAGCACGAGCCATTGTTTTGCTGGAGGATTGGTAGCGTCACTTTTCAGAGTCATGTCGTTTCCCACGATAATGTGACTTGTGTTTCAGCGTGCCGTCAGCATGACATAAACACATTCCACATATTACATCTAACCTGTTCGTTTTTTGAGGAGCAATCTAATGATCAAGTCGTTTTTGGCCGCTGCCGCCATTTCCCTTTCCATGGCGGTCGCACCCGCACTGGCCGGAGATACCGCAAATGGCACCATAAAGATGGAAAGTGCCCATGATGCAGCCACCACGCTGGACCGGCTCGAAGCGATCTTCAAGGACAAGGGCATCACTGTTTTTGCCCGTGTCGACCATGCCGCCGGTGCCAAGAAGATTGGTGAAGACATGGCGCCGACACAGCTTCTGCTGTTCGGCAATCCCAAACTCGGCACACCCTTGATGAAGGTCAATCGCGAAACCGGTTTCGACCTGCCGATGAAAGCACTCGCATGGACCGACGATGCCGGCAAGACATGGCTGGCGGTTACAGACCCTGCTGCCCTGAAGTCGCGCTACGGCCTGGATGATGCCGCGCCGGTGATCGAGAAAATGAGCGGTGCCGTAACCGCCATGGGCAAAAAGGCGACCTCGAAAGAGTAAACACCTCGATCCGAAGAACGCGCTATTTGGGCGTCGGACCTACGGTGTTGCGCAAGCGTCCGATGCCCTCCAGCAATACATCCACCACGTCGCCCTCCTTCAGGGCGGCGGTGGTGCCAGCGGTGCCGGTGTAGATCACATCGCCCGGTTCCAGCGTCATGTAGCGGGACAGTTCGGAAATGATTTTGGCCGATGAATGGATCATCTGTTTGGTTGATCCCTTCTGGACCGATTTGCCGTTGACCAGCGTTTCGAACTTCAGATTGTCGATTGTCAGGCCCGGAGATATCCACGGTCCCAGCGGTGCAAAAGTATCGGCGCCCTTGGATTTCAGGACCGTGAACCCGCCTGAGCCGAAACTGCGCTCGGTCACGTCGTTTCCGGCAGTGACGCCAAACACAAAACCCAGTGCTTCCTTTTCTGATACGTCCTTTGCCCGCGCGCCCATGACGATGACCATCTCGCCCTCATAGTGAAGGTTGGTCGACCCTTTGGGCGGGGTGATGATGTCCTCATGACCGATGATTGATGACGGCAGTTTGGCGAAAAACTGCAGGTCTCCGCCGCTGCCGCCGTGGCTCTTGTAGTTGAGTGCGATACCAATGACTTTTCCTGGAATGACTGGCGGCAGCACTTTTACGTCCTCCAGCGGGATCACATTGCCGGTGACGACGGTGTCCTTGCCAAAAAAACTGCCGGTCAGGGTATGGACGCCGCCGAACGAGATGAAACCGTAATGGACCTTGCCCTCGTGTTCGAAACGGCCAAAACGCAGCGGCCCGTCATCACCTTCGGTGACCTGTGACAGCGCCGGTACGCAAAGGCATACAAGCAGCGCCAGGCTGGCGAGCGCGGTTGTGATCTTGCGAAACATGGTGGATGGATACCTTCAGATCAGGGGCGTGGTGTTGGTGGCTGTTGCCCAGAACAATAACCCGCCGACGCATGCGATGAACAGCCCACCCATCAGTTTCAGCCCAAAGGCGGTGCGATCCAGCCATAGCGCGTTGTGACCGGAATACTTCAATGCCAGATCCCGTGATTTCACTGCGAGGCTGGCGATGATCGACACCGTAATGGCTGTGCCCAGTGCCATGACGAATGTTGCTGCCACGCCGGCCCAGTACAAACCCAGTGCCGAGGAAAACAGCAGCACCAGAATGCCGCCGGTGCACGGTCTGATCCCTACCGCAAAGGCGATGCCGACGGCTTGCCACAGGCTCACCGGCTGATCAAGGTCACTGGCTGACGGCATATGTGCATGTCCGCATCCGCAGTCGCGACCATGTTCATGGTCGTGGTCGTGATCGTGGTGGTGGTG
>JABDRA010000660.1 GCA_013041995.1 Anderseniella sp.
TGACATCACAATACTGGGTAAAAACACCCACCGGAAAACGCCGGGCCCGCGGGCTGGGACTATTGCTGCCGGGCAACCCGGGATTACACAATGCGATCACCGACGTGGCCGGCGTCGAGGTCGGTTACACCACCTTGATCGAGGCAGACGACATCCGCACCGGTGTGACCGGCATACTGCCACGCGGCCGCGGCGGGGCCGGCACTCCCTGCATGGCAGGCACTTATTCGCTTAACGGCAATGGTGAAATGACCGGAACCATATGGATTGAGGAAGCCGGTGAGCTGCAGACACCGATCACCATCACCAACACGGCATCGTGCGGTGTTACCCGTGATGCGACGCTGCGCTGGCTGGTGGAAAATGATATCGGCACGGGACAGGACTGGGGTCTGCCGGTTGCCGCAGAAACCTATGACGGCGAACTCAATGACATCAACGGCTTCCATGTAACTGCCGACCATGCCATGGCGGCGTTGGACAATGCCGCGTCCGGCCCGCTGGAAATGGGCAGCGTTGGTGGCGGCACCGGCATGATCACTTACGAGTTCAAGGCCGGCTCTGCCAGCGCGTCGCGCCTGGTCGGCATGGGCACTGCTCAATACACCGTCGGCACATTCGTCCAGTCGAATTTCGGTCTTCGGCCTGAACTGACGGTGCTTGGTGTACCGGTTGGCCGCGAATTGACGGGCGGTGAATGTCGCTCAAGAGGGTCGGGCTCCATCATTGCCATTATCGCAACCGACGCACCTTTGCTGCCGCACCAATGCAAACGGCTGGCCCGCCGGGTACCCCTTGGTCTGGCGCGCACCGGCACCATAGGCCACCACTCATCCGGAGACATTTTCCTGGCCTTTTCCACCGCCAACTCGCAGGCATCGCAATCCGGCGGTGTCCGGCATCTCGACGCTTTGGCAGACAGCGAACTGGACCGCCTGTTCCAGGCTGTCGTGGAAACCGTTGAAGAAGCTGTCCTTGATGCCATGATCGCAAATGAAACAATGACGGGTAGGAACGCACTGACCGTACGTGCCCTACCTCATGACGGCTTGCTCGAACTGCTCGGAAAAAACGGCCGGGTTTAACACCAGAAAATTATAGGCAGGCCTTGCCTGTCTCCGGCGTTTTTTGTGCCACAGGTGTTGATCCCCAGCAGGCTGTATGGCGGGCACCATCCGATCACGGCAGTGAACAGCGGCACAACACCGATCCAGCCTGCCCAGGCAAAGTCGCCGGTACCAAAAAACGCCCAGGCAATCAGTGCAATGCCAATGATGGCGCGCAGCGCGCGATCAATTGTTCCAATATTTTGTTTCATTGAAAGAACCTCCTTGGTTCTGGATTTCGGCATATCCGAAAACACATTCAATAAAATATATGTATATGCCTGATGTTCAAATGATCCAGATCAAGTTCGCTGTGTATATTGAAAAAACCCTGCAGACAGCTTCACAAAACTGTCTGCAGGGGTCGCATTCTTGGTCAGCACCGGGAACACGCCTTATGCGACACCCAGTTTCTTCTGAAGGTTCGAGCTGGATGTTGTGTACTGGAACAGTAGCCGCTCACCGGGATTGATGATCCGGAAAGCTTCCTGGGACATCAGGGCAGCTTCATGGAAGCCTGACAGAATGAGCTTCAGCTTGCCGGGATATGTGTTGATGTCGCCGATGGCGAAGATGCCGTGTGCGGAAGTTGCAAACTTCTCGGTATCAACCGGCACCAGGTTTTCCTCAAGATTAAGTCCCCACTCGGCAACCGGACCGAGTTTCATGGTCAGACCGAAGAACGGCAACATGGTGTTGCAGGCAACGTCGAACTCGCCTTCCTTGCCCTTGACGGTCGCGCCGCTCAAGACACCGTCACTGCCGTGCAGGTTTGTAACCTGGCCGATATGGAGGTTCATTTTTCCTGCAGCGACCAGTTCGCGCATCTTGTTCACACTGTCAGGGGCAGCCCTGAAATCGTTGCGCCGGTGCAGCAAGGTCATGGATCTGGCAATCGGCTGCAGACTGATGACCCAGTCCAGCGCACTGTCGCCGCCGCCGACAATCAGGATATCCCTGTCACGGAAATCTTCCATGCGCTTGACCGAATAGAAGACGCTGGTGCCCTCATAGTCTTCGATTGACGGCATGGGCGGTTTCTTGGGCTGGAAGCTGCCGCCGCCGGCTGCGACCACCACGACCTTGCACTTGAACTGAATATCCCCGTCGGTTTCCAGTTCGAACGTTCCGTCGTCCAGCTTGCGCAGCGAGGTAACCATCTGGTTGTAGTGGTAGTGCGGATTAAAGGGTGCTGCCTGTTCCAGCAGGCGATCGGTCAGTTCCTGACCGGTCACAATCGGAAGGCCCGGAATGTCGTAAATCGGCTTTTCCGGATAGAGCTCAGCGCACTGCCCGCCCGGCTTGTCGAGGATATCCACCACGTGACACTTGATGTCGAGCAGGCCCAGTTCGAAGACGGCAAACAGTCCGCATGGACCGGCGCCAACAATAACTACATCAGTTTCAATCGTCTGACTGGCCATCGACACGGGCCTCCTTGATGATATCGCCGGATGGCCTGTTCAGGGCCGCCGAAGCTTTTGTGTTGAGTGAGTGAAACAGGTACAGGCCTCAGAACTGTTTTTCCGGAACCTTCACAACCAGTCCGTCAATGTCGTCAGATACCCTGATCTGACACGAAAGCCGCGAGCTGTCCTGCACCTCGAAGGCAAAGTCCAGCATGTCCTCTTCCATTTCAGAGCGTTCCGCCAGTTTTTCCGCCCAGTCGCCCTGGAGATAGACATGGCACGTGGCACAGGCACACGCACCACCGCAATCGGCATCAATGCCCGGCACCATATTCTTGATCGCGGTCTCCATAACCGACATGCCGTTTTCCGCATCAACGACGTGTTCTTTGCCGCTGTGCTCGATAAAAGTGATCTTTGCCATGTCTTCGGGTCCTGCCATGCTCCAGATCAGGATGACTTCTGGTTGACTCAACCAGAAGTCATAAACCTGATCGCTTTCAAATTGTTAGAGCAACTTTATGGGTTCTATCAAACCCATGTTGCTCTAAGCACGCAAACTTGTTTGCATACATTCAATTACCATTCAGGTCATTAGCTAGGCCGACAGCGCGCAAAATGCAACAATTTCCGGCCCGGCAAGTTGGATTTCACGTCTTTGTGCGACAATTGGAGCCGAAGGAAGCAGCCTGTCGGTGTCAGCGGCAGGGCTTGACCCGCAGATGCGGAGTTGAAAGGCAACCCTGCAATTGGCTGTTTTTCAAGGTCCAGCCGATTCGACACAAGTGCCAGGTGGTGCTGGTTCAGCGCCTCAAAGATAGTCTTCTATCTGCGCTTCAAAAGCAGCGCGGGTCGCAATCAGGCGGCTCAATAGCGCAGCACGCGCGGCTGCATCGGAAAACTCCACCATTTCCATTGCTTCAGCCACGTCTGCAACCGGCCCGGCCCCGACCGACCGCGCCGCACCCTTGAGTGTGTGAACAGCGGATTTCCAGCGTGTCGCATCTCCGCACGATACCAGCTCTTCAGTCTGGTTCTTGAGTTGCATGCGGAACAATTGCAGCAATTCCGCTTGCAGGCTCAGGTCACCCAGCGTGTATTGATCCAAATGCGCAAGATCTACGACTGCCTCAACGGAACCGCCATCGACATTGCTTGCAGCGGCCTGTTTCGGCTTCATCGTGCAGTGACCTTTTTTCGAATTACCCAGGCTCGTGGAACCGGTGCCTAAGTGGCTGATTCTGACCTGCTTTATGTAAATTAGACGCCAAACTGACAAAAATACGTTGTGAATTTTGTTAAAATTTGACTCATTTTCGCCCATTGCGTTAACCAATCCGCTAGTTTTCCAAAACCTTTTAATGCTATTGGCTTCTTTAAGTGTCTGATTTGCATTAGAATCCTGTTCGGGACGTGTGATGGGTGTGGACAAATTGGTTAACGCGATGGCCATTAGGCTTGCTTCGTTTCCGAATGAGTCAGATCATTAAGCGTGGGAGTGACCAGTATACGGCGCACATGAGGCAACCGGGGGGACCTGGAGTGTGAGTACCGGTTAGTAAGTTTTAGTTGCGGGGATGCAAAACATGTCAAGCGAAACAAACCAGCCGCGCCGCGCTTCGCGCAGGGGCAGTCGCAGGGCAATTGAGGAACAGAACGAAGATCAGGTTGCTCGCCGCGACGCTGCTGAACGCCGCAGGCTTGACGCGATTGATCAACGCCGCCGCGAAGCGCAACTGCGAGGCCGGCCCGCCAACGAAAATGATGCTTTTGCGGCCAGCAGTCTGCAGGCCATCCGCGAGCGCACATCGACTACCCCGGTATGGGCTGCGGTGGCCATCTCGCTTGTATGGCTGGCGATCTGGACCGTGTTGTATGTCCCTTCCCTGGCCCAGCTTGCCGGAAGCCCGCTCAGCCTGACCAATCTGCCGGTCACTTTGCGCACGATCATGATGGCTGTGATCCCGGTTCTGTCTTTCCTTGTTATTGGCTATCTGATTTTCCGCACAAACCAGATCAGCCATGTCAGCCAGGCACTGATGCAGACCGCCATGCGCCTTGTCCGCCCGCAGGACATTGCAACCGAAAGCCTCGCATCGGTCTCACAGCTGGTGCGATCCGAAGTGGATCAGCTGGTTGGAGGCGTTGAGCATGCCGTACAGCGCGCCAGCGAACTTGAAGGTGTCGTTCACAAGGAAATAGCCAATATTGAACGTGCCTTTGGTGCCAATGAAGAGCGTATCCGCACCATGCTCGAAGGCCTGGAACACCAGCGCAATTCACTGCACGAAACCGGTCGGGTCATCGGCATCGAGG
>JABDRA010000673.1 GCA_013041995.1 Anderseniella sp.
CGACAGGCAGTCTGCGACATGGTCGAACAGCCGCACAGACCTGTTGGCACGCGACAACACCAGTTCGCTCGCGGCACACCGGCCTGCCTCCTGTTTCGGCACATTGTCGCGCAACCGGTCAATGTCCGCCTTGGCAGGAACCCCGTCGAACAGGGCAAATGATGCATCCCACTCCGTCGCGATAACCCGGTCGGAGCGTTTTTCCGGTGGCAGGTCGTTGGCATAGGCGATCAGTGAATAGATCCGTTCAGGCCCGCGTGCTTCATAGACGCCGACACCAACACCTTTTTCATCCACGTCCCACAAGGTGCGTTCCACCTGCCAGCCTTCACGCTTCACCCGGCGCAGGATGGCGCGCATGAACGAAAGCCGCGTCTGGTGCGATGCCCCCATGCGGGCAAGGCGCATGACCTCTTGCGGTGCCCGCATCAGTTCGGCAACTCGTGCCTCATCAGGTAGCGACAGTATCGCATCAGCCATTTTCAAAACCTTCCAGCACGTTCACGGTGTTTATGCCGATTTCTTCCACTGCATAGCCGCCTTCCATGCAGAACAGGGTCGGCAGCTTCAGCTTTGCGATGCGGCCGCCATAGTCGGTAAAATCATCCGATTTGAGTTTGAAGAAGCTGATCGGATCGCGCTCGAATGTATCAACCCCCAGCGATACCACGAGTGCATCCGGGGAATAGGCTTCAATCCGCTTGATGGCATCATCCATGGCACTGCCCCATTCATCATATCCGGTATTGGGCGGCATGGCGTAGTTGACTGTGAACCCTTCACCCTTGCCGGCACCTGTCTCGTCTTCATACCCTAAAAAGTGCGGAAATGCATGCTCCGGCGCGCCATGCAGCGACGCGAACAGGACATCATCCCGCTCATAGAAAATATCCTGGGTTCCGTTACCATGATGGAAATCGGGATCAAGGATCGCAACCCGCTTTGCGCCATCGTTCAAGAACATCTGGGCAGCGATAGCGGCATTGTTCAGGAAGCAATACCCGCCATACATATCCTTCGCGGCGTGATGACCCGGTGGTCGGCACAATGCAAATGCCGAGCGCGCGCCTGATGCAACGATACGCTGCGCCGTCTGCGCAATGGACGCGCTGGCCTGTACCGCTTCCCATGTGCCCGACGTAATCGCCGTCTCGATGGCCAGGGCATAGTACCCGACAAGCCCGTCAATGTGTTCCGGTTTGCGGACCTGCATGCGCCGCGCTGGGAAACAGGTGGCCAGGACTTCACCTTCATAGCCTTCGGCAAGCCATCGGTCCCACGCAGTTTCCAGGAATTCCAGAAACCCTTCATCATGGATCTGGCGTACAGGCCCCATGTCCAGCGCAGCCGGCTCGGCAAAATCTGAAAAGCCGCGCACACCCAGCCGGTCCATAATGTGTTGCCAGCGCTCCGGGCATTCGAACGGCCGCACAAAAAGCCCACCGGACAGTTCGCCTTTCGGAAAGTGCTTTAAATGGTCATCACTGCGAACAACTTGCATGGGGCATCACTCTTTAACAATTCAAACGATTTCAACATGCTGAGCCAATGCTGTCACGCTCGTCACAATCCAGCGCATGGTCACAGCCGTTAAATATTGCGGGGCGAGCCTGCCATCTGTTGCCCATCATTTCAATCTAGGTTTGACCTGTAGAATTTTTGGGAGATGTCACATGCGTATCAAGCGGTTTTGTATGACGGCGTTGCTGGGCGTTCTGATATCTACATCCGGTGCGCTGGCCGGCAGCAACTGGCAATCGCTGCACTTTCGTGACCACGAGCTTGTCGGAAAGATTTACGCAAACCCCGACAGGCAGCAACCAACGCTGGACGAGGTCAAGCAACGCGCTGCTGCGGCCCGGTTTGTGCTGCTGGGTGAAATCCATACAAACCCCGATCATCATCGGCTGCAGGCGGAAATTCTGCAGCACATGATTGATCAGGGCCGCCGCCCGGCCATCGTGATTGAAATGATCACCCGCGCCCAACAACCGGTGCTGGATTATTTCGTCGCCAATCCGACCGATAATGCAGATGACATCGCAGCCCGGCTGGAATGGGGCAAGTCCGGCTGGCCCGATTTTGCCATGTACAAACCGATATTTCAGATCGCATTGAAGCATCGCCTGGCCCTGCGTGCAGGCAATCTTGAAAAAAGCACGATCCGCCGCCTGGGTGGCCGGGTCGGGTCGAAACTGACTGATGACGAACGGGCTCAGCTTGGGTTGAACACGCCCCTTGCGGCTGAGACAAACAAGTCACTGCTCAAGGAGATTGCGGAAAGCCATTGCAACATGATGCCGGAAACCGTTCTGCCCCGGATGGCCGACATTCAGCGCGCCCGCGACCATGTCATGGCAAGCGCCCTGATGGATCCGGCCAACAAGGACGGTGCCGTACTGATCGCCGGTGCCGGTCACACCAGACTGGATTGGGGTGTTGGTTTTCTCATCGGAGATAATGAACCGGACCGCGTGCTGAGCCTGGCATTCAGGGAGGTTTTCGAAGGAGCCACTGAAGCCGACTTTAACAAGTCCACGCATCATGTAGCCATTGTGACCCCTCGATCAGAGATCAAGGATCATTGTGCCGTGTTCAGGAAAACCAAGATGAAAGGCTAGACACTTTCACTGCGCTATCTTTAATCTCAACACCTTGCCGTCATCACTGTCCGTCAACAGGTAGATGAACCCGTCCGGGCCCTGAACCACATCCCGGATGCGCTCGCCAAGATCCTGCAGCATCCGCTCTTCTGATACGGGCTTGCCGTCAGCGAACACCAGCCGTGACACCGCCGTACCGGCCAGGGCTCCGATAAAATAATTGCCTTTCCATTTGGGAAACGCCTCACCTGAGTAAATCATCAAACCAGATGGCGCGATGGACGGGTCCCAGTAATGCACAGGCTGTTCCATGCCTTCCTTGTGGGTGCCCTCGCCGATCTTGGCGCCAGAATAGTCAATGCCGTAGGTGATAACCGGCCAGCCATAATTCCTGCCGGGTTGTGGATTGTTGACCTCATCTCCGCCGCGCGCACCGTGTTCGGCCGTCCACAACTCACCGGTTTCGGGACGCAGCGTTGCGCCTTGAATATTGCGGTGACCGATTGACCATATCCGCTTGTCCCATCCATCGGGTTGTGGATTGCCCGCAGCCGGCTTGCCGTCCGTATCAATCCGGATGACCTTGCCAATGCCTGTCGCAGGATCCTGAGCGGAGTCAGATTTGTTGCCGCGATCACCTGTCGTCACAAACAGCATGCCGTCGCGATCAAACACCAAACGGCAGCCGAAATGCCTGCCCGTTGCGCCGACCGGGCTTTGTTCGAAAATCCGCGTGAGCTTTTCCAGCCGATTGGCCGTCAGGTCGAGTTGCGCTCTGGTCACCACTGTCCCGCGGCCACCATCATATGAGGAAGCATGGCAGTAGAACATCGTTCCCGAGGTCGCAAAATCAGGAGCCAGCGCGATCCCGTGCAGTCCGCCCTGGCCGCCTGATGAGACCCCTTCAATACCATCAATGACAACCGGTTTGCCGCCTTCTGCAGCAACGACGCTAAGGCGCCCC
>JABDRA010000676.1 GCA_013041995.1 Anderseniella sp.
GACCAGGGCAGCCATGGCAACGGTATCATCGAGGCGCGGTGTAACATCGCAAATCCGGGTTTCCAGTGTCGGAAAACGGGCAGAGGGCCGCAAGTCCCACCAGATCTTGGTCGCATCCTCAATCAACCCGGACTGGATCAGCCTGTCCACCGCGCGCGTATATTCTCCGTAGGAGTTGAACACGGGCGGCAGCCCCGTGCGCGGCAGATTGTCAAACACGCTCAGCCGGTAAGAGGCAAGCCCGGTGTCCCGGCCCTGCCAGAACGGCGATGACGCAGACAGCGCCAGCAGATGGGGCAGGAAATACGGCATCTGACCAAGCAGGTCGATGCGCAGGTCCTCATCCTCGATGCCGACATGAACATGCATGCCGCAGATCAGCATGCGTCTGGCAACACCTGCCAGATCGCGTGCCAGTTCTTCATAGCGCTGCTTGTTTGTAAATGACTGGTGCTGCCAGTCGGCAAACGGATGGGTGGCGACGGCAAGCGGCGCAAGACCGTAGCCATCGGCAATGCCTGAAATGGTTTTGCGCAGTTCAACCAGTTCCGCGCGCGCTTGTGGAATGGTTTTGCAAACCCCGGTTCCGACCTCGATCTGACACTGCAGGAATTCAGGGCTGACGCGCGACTTCAGCACCTTTTTGCATTCGTCCATCAAGGCATCGGGCGCAGCCACCAGGTCCCGGGTTTTGCGGTCTACCAGGAGGTATTCCTCCTCGATGCCCAGGGTAAATGTCGGCGTTTGCAAAGTCATGACGCAAAGTCTGCTTCAAGCTGCTCGCGCTTGCAAGTCATTCAGCACAGATCCCGCGTCAGGCAAGAAAACTGACGAAGCGATGATCTTTGTTCAGAACCAGAAGAACGTTGGTCGCGACAATCAACCAGCCAAAAACGCGCGTGAATCTGGGGTCCTGCGCTGCTTCGACAGGCAATGACCGCATCAAAATTATTGCAATGACGCAAAGTGCGTTGATGATGCCAAGTTGCAGTGCCAGAGGATATTTTCCTCCAAAGAAGAAGGCGTACATCCAGTTCAGATTTCCGTCCGAAAACAAAGTGTTAAGCATGATTCAAACCTCATTGTACAAGGTCAAATTGTCTCAGCCGTCCCGGGCGCACACATTGTATCAGGCAAGTCTTAACTCATTGTATCGTATATGCAGGACATTCGAGTGATGGTGGGCAACTGCCTGTATAGCCGCGAAATTGTGTTTGACCGGATATGCCGTGCAGGGTCGCTCATCTGCACAGCGCTTGCATTTTTTGCTATGATGGCGTTATGAAATCACTGGTCCGCAAGGTGACGGGCAGTCAAGAGAGTAAGTACTATGAGCAACTGGACCCCTTCAAGCTGGCGTTCTTTCCCGATCAAGCAGGTTCCCGACTATGCTGATGCGGAAGCCCTTAAGACCACGGAAGCCCGTTTGGCTACGTTTCCCCCGCTTGTATTTGCAGGTGAGGCGCGCAAGCTGAAGCGCAAGCTGGCCAAGGTGTCGGAAGGCAAGGGGTTTCTGCTGCAAGGTGGTGACTGCGCGGAAAGTTTTGCCGAACATGAGGCGGACAATATTCGCGACTTCTTCCGCGTGTTCCTGCAAATGGCGGTAGTATTGACGTTTGCCGGTGGTCAGCCGGTGGTCAAGGTCGGTCGCATCGCTGGCCAGTTTGCCAAACCGCGATCTTCCAATTTTGAAAAGCACGGTGACATTGAACTGCCGAGCTATCGCGGTGACATTATCAATGGCATCGGCTTTGACACTGCATCACGCGAGCCGGATCCCGAACGCCAGATCATGGCTTACCGGCAGTCGGCCGCCACGCTGAACCTGTTGCGGGCATTTGCCATGGGTGGCTATGCCAACCTGGAACATGTGCATCGCTGGACGTTGGGATATCTTCGCGGTTCACCGCAATCCGAGCGCTATCAGCATCTGGCCGACCGGATTTCGGAAACGCTGGGCTTCATGCGCTCGTGCGGTATCAATCCTGATACCACGCCGCAGCTCAAGTCGACCGAGTTCTATACGTCGCACGAGGCGTTGCTGCTGGGGTATGAAGAAGCCCTGACCCGCGTCGATTCCACGTCCGGAGAATGGTATGCAACGTCCGGTCACATGTTGTGGATCGGTGACAGGACACGCCAGCCCGATCATGCGCACCTGGAGTTCTGCCGCGGTGTGCAAAACCCCATCGGCCTGAAATGTGGCCCGTCACTGGATGCTGATGAACTGATCCGTCTCATCGACATACTGAACCCGGCCAATGAAGCCGGCCGGCTGACGCTGATCGCACGCTTCGGCGCCGGCAAGGTGGAAGATCATCTGCCTGGCCTGATCCGCAAGGTCGAAGCCGAAGGTCGCAAGGTGCTGTGGTCGTGTGATCCGATGCACGGCAACGTTATCAAGGCATCCAGCGGCTACAAGACCCGGCCGTTCGACGCAATTTTGTCTGAAGTTCGCGACTTCCTGTCGATTCACCGGGCCGAAGGCACCCATGCTGGCGGTATTCATGTGGAAATGACGGGACAGAACGTCACCGAGTGTACCGGTGGCGCGCGTGAGGTGTCGGACGATGATCTTGCTCATCGCTATCACACCCATTGTGACCCGCGTCTCAATGCAGACCAGGCGCTTGAACTTGCATTCCTGGTTGCCGAAGAATTGCGTAAGTCAGTCACCCCGGTGTCGGACGAAGCTGGCGAAGGCAGTTTTGAAGCAGCCGAGTAGGCGATCGTTCAACGAAGTGGAGGTTTGCGGACACCGGTCCTGCCGGTGCCCGCAGACACATCCTGCAGTTCCTATGTTGGGTTTGCGATCCTGGTCTATGATGCAGGCGGCATCGCAAACCGCAATTTCAGGGTTTCAGGCAGCAGGCAGATTTCCTCTGAACAGGCTTGTATCTGCAGTTGGGCTTCAACCGGACCGGTGATGGCCTCGTCAAAGCGGGCCGTGATCTCGACCTGGTTTTCCAGCAGGGCCATCGGTTTTTCATTGAAGGCCAGCTTCTTTGTTTCCGGTTCCGGGTAGGACACGGTTGCCGGATTAGCTGCTTTACTGCCGGCAATGTCCAGCTTCGTGGCCACCAGATAGTCTTCCAGCGGAGCATGGGAATTGACATGCCAGCCATTGGCGACCTGCAGGCGAATGAACAGGCTCTTGCGGTCAGAACCTGGAACCAGCCGCACCGTCACGACCCCATTGCCGGCAAATTGCATCACACCTGTTTGCCCATGCAGGAAGCTGTCC
>JABDRA010000226.1 GCA_013041995.1 Anderseniella sp.
GATCAGGGCGTATCACAATGGATTGAGCGGCTGGCCGACGCTATTGAAGCGATGATTGCCAATGACCAGATCAAGGCACTAAGGCACCCTGACCCGGTGCAGCAGGAACTTGCAGGAGACAGATGAAGATGGACCAGAAAACCCAAACCGAACTGGAAGCGGCTGCATTTCGCCGCCTCGTCGCGCATTTGCGTGAGCGTACCGATGTGCAAAACATCGACCTGATGAACCTGGGCGGGTTCTGCCGTAACTGCCTGTCCAACTGGCTCAAAGATGCTGCGGATGAAACAGGTATTGCGCTGGACAAGGAAGCTGCGCGCGAGCATGTCTATGGGATGCCATATGCCCAATGGAAAGCCACTTATCAGACCGAGGCCACGCCCGAACAGGCAGAGGCATTTGCGAAATCGCATACCGATCACTAGAGCAACATGGGTTCACTTGAACCCATAAAGTTGCTCTAACACTTAGAAGCGATCAGGTTTATGATTTTTGGTTGGAACAACCAAAAATCATCCTGATCTGAAGCAACACACGTTCAGATGAGCGCTTAGAGTAGATAGAACGGACGTAATCCATGGACACCAAAACAAGTTTTGCGCAAGGCCAGCTTCGAAGCCTGATCGAACGCATTGAGCGGCTGGATGAAGAAAAGAAGGCGATCGCGGCTGACATCAAGGAAATCTACGGTGAGGCCAAATCCAATGGTTTCGACACCAAGATCATGCGCAAGGTGGTCAGTCTCCGCAAGAAAGACAGCGCCGAGCGCCAGGAAGAAGAAGCCATTCTCGACCTTTATCTCAGCGCACTCGGCATGATTGCCGCAGATAGCGGCGGGCAGGACGATGCTGCTGCTGCGGAATGATTGAATGCATATGAGGGTTATCGCCGCCGCTCAATAACTGAGGTAGGAAATCCATGAGCGCAGCAGCACTTGTTATAGTCGCCGTTTTGGGGAGTATGCAATTGGGCTGGGCGAGTGCGGCGGCTAACCAGGACGTTCATACGGTGAGGCTGCTGGAACCTGCCATTGAGATCGCCGTTCCGAATTCCACTGAACCAGAGCCTTCACACGCAGATAATCTGAGAGCCTCGGTCGAGCACATGCTGCTGGGCAATTACCATCTGGACAATGGAGATTATGAAGCTGCCCTGGCTGAATACACCACGGCGCTGGATTATGACCCGAAGTCCTGGGTTGCATTTCTGCTGCGGGCCTACCTTTATCAGTTGCAAAGCAAAAATGCGCTGGCCATTAAAGACCTCAACAAGACAATAGAGCTCAATGCGACGGTTGAAGCCCATGTCATGCGGGGTGTCGCGTACGCCTTTTCAGGAGACGACGATGCCGCCCTTAAAGACTATGTGACGGCGGTGCGCATCGATCCTGCCTATGGAAGCACCTACAAGCAGCGTGCCTACATTTATCTGCGGCGTGGAAGGTTTGCTGAAGCCGAAGTTGACATCAAGAAGGCGATGAGGCTGCTGCCGGGCGATCTGGAGGTTCAGCACAGTTTCGGAGATGTTCTGTACTATGGTGGACAGACCAGGGCTGCAAAACGGCAATGGGAAAAAACCTGCGCGATTGCCGATGGTGAAATGACCAGCGACTGGCAGCGGAGGTTGGCAGCTATCGGCCGTTACAAGGGCACGGTAGACGGCAAGTGTGATGGTGAATTAATTGACGTCTTTGCAGCTTGCGCGCGTGACAAGTGTCAATTCTGATTTCTTCAAAGCCTGTTTGATTTCAAAGCGTTCGAGCAATTTCATGGGGTCTGTGGAACCCCATGCTGCGTTATCAGTTGCCGAAGTTCAGTGGTGCTTCCACGACCTTCAGAACTTTTGAACTTTGAGCTTCGCTCTGCTGCCAGATTTTCTGGGTGCCGACGGCTTCAGGTGTGAAGTTGCCCTTGCCTGTACGGTTGACAATCTGGCTGTCGCCCTTGCCGGAGCGGTTCACGCCGTTATCAGCATTTACCGGTTGTTCTTCGGCTGGTTCTGCACCGGGCATGAACGCTTCGATCAAACGCGCCAGTGCTGATTTGTCTTCTCTGCTGAGCGGGTGAATCTCGTGCTCTTCGTCGTGAATAAATGGCTGCGGTGCACCATCACGCCGCGCGATTTCATCTGTGTTGGTGAACAGGTCACTCAGGCTGGACGTGTTGGCATAGCTGACACTCAAAGGACGAATGCCGGACCGCTGCACAGCCGGTGCCGTTGCTGTGTTGAGGCTGCCCTTGGCAGTTGAATTAACCGAGTTCAAGTCTTCAACGGCCAATGAGGCGATGGTGACGGGACCAAGGCTGCCACGTACTGGTGAGACGCTATCTTCCGAGAAATTCTGGCGCTCAACCGGTGCAGAAGCAGGTTCGATCTGCATGTTGGCTGCTGCCAGCATGAGAACTTCAATCGGCCGTGGACGCGGCTTGGGTGCACTACGCAAGGATGCTGTGACCGCAGTTGGAGCCGGTGTCGTGGCAACGGCGGCGATAACGGCTTCAGCCATGCTGGCCGGCATCAGGCTGACCGGACCGGACTGGCTCTTTTTGCTATTAGCTGGAGCGGGCTGGAAAGCGGCATATTGCAGGTTGTTCGGGCGACCTTTCCGGGCAGCCACGGTTTTATAATACTTGCGGGCAATTTTTGCCTGGCGGCCTGCGCTCATGCGCGGCCAGTGACGGACGCTGCCATTGTCAATGTGCACGAAGCCGTACTTGCCGGAGCGCGGGTAATAGCCAACGCCACCGATCTTGCGCACAAAGGCAGAGCCCATGATCTTTTCCACAGGCACATCCGGGAAGTAAAAATCAATCGCACGTCCCTTCATGTGCTGCGAGGTACGGGCAACCTTGCGCCCGATCCGCTTCAACATGGCATTGGTGCGAGGCGACCGGTAACCGGACACGATGTGGACGGGTTTTTTCGAACCAAGGTCAGCGTGCAATTCCCACAAAAGGTCAATTGTTTCCAGCGACATCTTGGTTGGCTCGTTGCGGCGCCAATCGCGCAGGAACCAGTTGATTTTCTTCAGCGCAGCCCGATCGTACTTGCCGTTTCTCTTGTAGGTAACGGTCAGTGTTTCCTTGGTATGCGTGAAATACATTGAAAGTGTGCGGTTTTCTGCAGATGCAACAGCTGACGTAGCCACGCACGCGCCCAACGCGATCGTGACTGCGAAACAGCCGGTCAAAGCCTTACGTCTGACCTGAGAAACCACACTGCCGAACGGCGTGGTCCAAGGAACCCTGCACTTCATCATCACCACACACGGGAAAACCCCGCATCCCCTAGAATCTGCTCCCAGCAGAATCTCGTAAGCCTTTGTAACCTTATTCGCCAGAGACCACAAGAATAAGGCTGCTATTAGGCGTTGTTTTTACTCAGCTAATTGATGGTCTCACAGCGAGCTTAACACCTGCTTAAGCACGCACGTAAAACCCGGGGATTATATGTCAGGTTAATGACAGTTTTTGACTGATCACATGAAAACTGCCGGTTTTGCGGCATTTAGAGCCCTTCACCCTCAAATAGAAGCGTTTGATGGCACTAAATCAGCTCACTCGGCTAGGCGCACAGCGAAGCGCGATGTGGTGTATCGGGCAAGCTCTGCAACGACGCCGATGGATTGATTTGGTCCACCGAAGGCCGGTTTTCTGCGCCCGCTGGACTGCGATACGTTCCCCTTGTGGTCAACCAGACCACGGCGGGAGCGGTACCTTGCCAGCAAACGCAGAAAATCGGTCAAACGATTCTATTTGAGGGTGAAGGGCTCTAGAGGCAAAAACGAGAAATGGGCGCCGAACATAGCGCCCATTTACAGTGCTGATTCCATGCCGTGACAAGCTAGCGCAGGGCGGTTTTCTCGGCTTTCAGTGCCCTGGCGAGGTACATATCGCGCTTGTAGACATCGTTGTAGTAGGCCAGATCACCTGTTTCATCGGTCCACGCGGTGAAATAGGTCAAATGCACCGGCAACTTGTTCTTGAGTTGTACCGGTGTGTTTTTACGGGTCGAGATGGTCGACGCGATCTTGTCCTGCGACCAGCCCAGAATCTGGGTCGCAAGCTCGCGCGGATTCTGCACACGCACACAGCCATGGCTGTAGGCGCGGCTGTCACTCTTAAACAGCGAGCGTTTGGGTGTGTCATGCAGGTAAATCGCATGCTTGTTCGGGAACATGAACTTCACTTCGCCCAATGCATTCTTGGGGCCGGGCTTCTGGCGAACGCCAATGCCGCCGCGATAGTTCCACCAATCCACGTCCCAGCCGGAAATCCGCTGGCCGCGATTGTTAAGTACCTCATAACCGCGCTGCTCGAAGTAACTTGGGTTATCCCGGACGCGGCGCAGATATTCGCCCTTGATGATCGATTGCGGAATACCCCAGTAAGGGTTGAACTCCACCCGTTCCATCTGGTCGGAGAAGAAGTAGGTCTGATTGGACGGCTTGCCGACAATCACGCGGGTTGACCATTCGGTCTCGCCATTGTTGATGATCTGCATTTTGTAGGCTGGCTGATTCACGAATACATAACGCGACCCAAGGTTGCGCGGCAGCCACCGCAACCGCTCCATGTTGATGGCAAGCTGAACGGTTCGCTTGACAGCCTTCTTGCCGTTGAGGGCATTGATGGTGCGCTTGCCGGCAATACCATCCGGGCTGAGGCCGGCACTCTTCTGGAATGCCTTGAGGGCTTTCACATCGGTTTCAGTTACCGTGCGAGACGTGTTGTCGGCCGCCAGTACCGCGCCTTCAGAACCAAACAGGGGAGCGTCGCTTGCCTGGTTGTCGGACAGCGCAAGCTCGTCATTGTTCTTCAGTAATTTCAACTGCTTGAGACGTTCGCGCAGGATCGGCACGCGGTCGTCTTCAACACCCAGCTTCAACAGTGGCCCTGCCGGAACCACGATCTGTTCAATCTCGCGTTCGCCTGCTCCGAGCTTGATCAGTTCGGCTTTCATGGCCGCATAAGCCGGCAGTTTGGGGTGCAGGCTCATCAGCCAGTCATGTGGCGCGGGATGATTGACCAGGGAAGCAACGGCATCCTTGGCCGCAATCTTCGGCGGCGTGAGATCATGATAGCCGGAGATCTTGTTTGGGGTCACCAGACCGGACGATGCATGATCGGAATAACGCAATGCCATGGCAGACAACTGCACATCGAATTTTGCCAAGGCAACGGCATCCGAAGCCAGATTGTCGATGCCGCCGGCATCTTTGAGTGACGACAACTGATACAGGTTCGGGTCGAGACCTTCCTGGTCAGCGTTTGTCAGCACCTTGAGTACGGCCCGGGCATTTGATGACGGCTTGTTGTCGGCAATCCAAAGCGGTTCATACTGGCGTTCGGAATAGGCCTTGATCAGCGCGGTGACCTGGCTCTTCGAAAGTGAAACGTCAGTTTCATTCTGTTTCAATGCCTTGAAGATTGCCTGAGCTACCTGGTCTGGCAACTGCACGACGTCCACATACTCATTTGCATCTACAACGGTACCTGAAGCAGATGCAAAAACCGCGCCCTTAGGACGAGGCTGCTTGAGGGTCTTATCCGCAAGGGCAACCGGTTTGCCGGCCTTGTAGGTATGGTATTTTTCACCGGTTGAAGCGGCATCCGGCCCGTCATTATCCGACAGCCTCACCCGTTCGCGAAACCGTTGGGCATTGCGATACCTGACCGAGCGGTCAAAATAATCGTTGGACCGTGAAAAGAATCCGCGCGTCCGGTCAAGGAAGTTGAACGTTTCTTCGTTCTCCCTTGATCTCGCTCGCTGCCGCCTGCGCTCTCTACGGTGCTGGCGTTGCGACCAGAAACTGTCGTCCGATCTTGTGCTGCTGCCGGAATTGAAATTGAACTTCTTCTGCCTTATCTGGCTTTCTGCGCTCGCAGAGACGGTCATGACTGGCAAAGCCAGGCACGACGCCAGCAGTACGGCACTCAAACGGTTCAACATCACATAAACCTCCGGTGAATCAACTGTGAGTTAAGCCACAGCCTTCCAATCTTCGCAATACGTCGACGAGGGGATTTGATAACTTTTCTGTAACCTTGACATCATGTACGTCCGGTGACGTCAAATTACCAGTTCGAGCTGACTTTTTGTCGAACCCGGCTCCCATCAATCATATCAGATAACAACTGTGATCCCAGTTGGTTCATTCACTCACCAAAATTTGTCAAGCTTCGAGCTATTTGGTGTTCAAAAAATGAACAGACAGCTTCCGCGTCATTTGCGGATGACTGAATACTATCCGCGTGCCTCAAGTCCCAGCTCGCGCATTTTCCTGTACAGGGTTGAACGCCCGATTCCCAGCTTGCGCGCGACTTCTGACATCTGACCACGATAGCGGTTGAGGGCCAGGCGGATCATATCGGCTTCGATTTCTTCAAGCCGGCGGATATGTCCGCCTTCGGTCACAGCCGGGATGCCAATTGCGAAACCATCGGCCACCATATTGGTCGACCCGGTTGACGCAAGTGCGGTACTGTCGGTAACGGCGCTCTGTCCGCCAATCATGGCATCCGCCCCGCTTGCAGCAGGGGCTGCAGGCTCAGGCACAGGTGCCGGTGGAACCTCGACATCAAAACCATCGGTCAAGGCGGCAATCTGCGGGAAGTCTGCTATATGAAGCTGTTCGCCTTCACACATGACAATTGCCCTTAAT
>JABDRA010000228.1 GCA_013041995.1 Anderseniella sp.
GATCAGGGCAGCAGCCACGCGTCCACTGCAAATGAAATTTTCCTCCGCAGAAGGACTTTCAGGTGTACACTCTGCGTGCGATGTTCAAGCACTGTGAGAGGTGGTGCGAGTGCCCGAACTGGAACCATACATTGAAACAGACCTGCGATGCACTGGGCGCATCAGACATCGGCGAATTATCCGACATAATGACCCACCGGACCATGTCGGCCGGGAATATCATCCTGCATCAGGGTGAAAGCAGCCAGCTTTTCGCGGTCATCATGTCCGGTGTTGTCAAACTTACCCAGATATTACCGGATGGCCGGGAGCAGATTGTGGGACTGCTGTCGGCAGCGAACAGCCTTGGCAACCCGGTTTCCTCCGTCAGCAACGAGAATGCCGAATGTGTAACCGATGTGAAACTGTGTTGCTTCCGACGTGCCCCGTTTGCAGCAGATCGCCCAGAGCTACGAAGACGATCACGATCAGGCCCACTGAGAAAGGCCGTTCCGGTCAGTCTGCCACCCGCAGATGGCGGTCGCGCGAGCTGCGATTTCTGATCAACCCGGCTCTAAGAGCCGCACCGTCGACACGTCCGATGCCGTATTTTTCTCCAGCGAAAAAAATAGCGTCTTCCCAGCGCAGATGCTGGCGCATGTACTCAAAGCTGCTTCTCAGTAAATATCCTGTGGCATCGGCACTGTTGGCCTTGCGGCCGGCGCACATGTCGGCAATCGGTTCTGTGAGTTCCAGCGCGTAGGACCCGATGGCGGCATGCTCCGATTGAGCCAGCGCCACACACCGTGCAAGTAGTTCATCATCCGGGTCGCGGTCCTGGAGCAAGTTGAAAAACACCTCCTCATCCTGTTGATGTTGCGCCAGATCCAGTCGCAATCGGGACAGAACAGACGTGCACAATTGAATATCAATGGCCCCCCCGAGCTGATCGGCTATTCGTTCCATGTCGTCACAAATCTCGTACAGATCGGTACGATCACTTGCAATTACGGACAATGGGTATTGATCTTCCATCTGAGTTCACTTGAATTGTTCACCGTCGGCAGTCTGTGTTGAGCCAAATTACGTACACCGGACAGTTGCCAGTTTGCATGATCGCAGCAAAAGCCGGTCTCTATGTTGATCTTTATCAATTGCATTCGTGCCGAGAGGTAGTCTGTACATGTCTGTCAGAAAAACCGGCAATTGATGCAGTACCCGCCACATCGCGAGCGGAGCCAGACCTACGCCTGAAACACGTACGTGCCCGGTGCATCGCAGATGGCCTTGAACTCGGCAGTTCCGATGAGCGGTGGAGGAACCAGCTTACCAGAGCGGTCCTTCAGCCAATTCGAGAATTCCGGCCACCATGACCCCGGTTGCTCGGCAGTCTGCGCTGCCCATGTCTCGGGATCCATGTAAGGTTCATCGTGTGCCATGGTGGCAAGTTTGTAGTGCCGGCGGGGGTGCCCCGGCTCGGATACAATGCCGGCATTGTGCCCGCCGTTCGTCAGCAGGAAAGTCACTTCTGTGTCTGAGAGAAGGTGGAACTTGTAGACCGAACGCCATGGTGCAACATGGTCTCGTTCGGTGCCAACGGCAAATACCGGAACCCGGATATCGGAAACCGTAACCGGACGGTCCTCCACCAGATAGCGACCCTCGGCAAGGTCATTATTGAGAAACAACTGGCGCAGATATTGAGAGTGCATCTTGTAGGGCATGCGGGTGGCATCTGCATTCCAGGCCATCAGGTCACTCAGTCCGGCCCTGTCACCCATCAGATAATCGTGAACCATGCGCGACCAGATCAGGTCATTAGACCGCAACAGCTGGAAAGCGCCGGCCATCTGTCTGGTGTCAAGAAACCCCTGCTCCCACATAAGGTCTTCTAGGAAGGCCACCTGGCTCTCATTGATAAACAGCATCAGTTCGCCTGCTTCGGTAAAATCCACCTGGGCTGCAAACATGGACAGGGTCTTGAGACGCCTGTCGCCATCGCGCGCCATGGCGGCGGCGGCAATCGAAAACAAGGTGCCGCCCAGGCAGTAGCCGACGCCATGTATATGCTCGCTACCTGTAATTGTCTCGACCGCATCCAGCGCGCGCATCACACCCAAAGTGCGATAGGCATCCATGCCCAGATCACGATCATCCGGATCAGGGTTTTTCCATGACACCATGAACACTGTGAAACCCTGCCCGGTCAGGTATTTCACCAGCGAATTGTCAGCCGACAAGTCGAGAATATAGTATTTCATGATCCAGGCCGGCACGATCAGGATTGGTTCGGCGTGCACCTTTTCGGTTGCCGGTGCATACTGGATCAGTTCTATCAGCCTGTTGCGGTAGACAACCTTGCCGGGTGTGGCAGCCAGATCTGTTCCCACCTGAAAACCTTCCGCACCTTCCGGTTTCCGGCCACTGACGGCGTGATCCCAGTCTTCCATGAAGTTCTGCCAGCCGCGTACCAGGTTCTGCCCGCCCTGTCTGACGGTGGCGTCGATGACTTCAGGGTTTGTCAAAGCGTAATTGGAGGGCGAGAACACGTCGAGCATTTGCCTTGTGGCAAATTCAACGACGTTCTCGTGCTGTTTTGTAACACCTCGAACACCGGTAGTCGCATTGTGCCACCATTGCTGGTTCAGCAGAAATGACTGATACATCAGATTGAATGGCCATTGCTGCCAGGCCTCGCCGCGAAACCGGCGGTCATGGGCAAGCGGCTCTATGCATGGAGGAGAATCATGCTGGCTGGTTGCACATCTGGCAGCATATTGAACCAGCCGCTGCGCTTTTTTGGCAGCTTTTTCGGTGAGTTGTACCTGCTTGCCCGGAGAACTGATGAGATGTACGGCCCAGTCAGCCCACGCCCCGGCCAGCGCGCTGGGGGACAGACCGGCTGTGGCGCGCGCCGCAAATGCATGAAACGAACGATCCAGAATTTCCTGAAACGCGGTCGAGGCATACGAGTCGCGCTCAAACAAATGCGGGCCGGCAGTTTTGTGTCCAGCATAAACAGCCTGTGTTGCAGGTACTGTCCTGCCTGTTGCAATACCTGCTACTTCGCCCGCCGAACCCGTCACATGCCGGTTACCGGCAACTTTCGAGCCATGCTGCGCCTGTCCTTCAATAGGCTGCGATTTCATCACATTATCCAACCATCGAAACAAAGCCATCCTGATTTCCGACCACAGACTACATGCGCCTGCGCCTCGTATCGTTGACTTCGATCATGTTTCCTCGCCAATCGGCGACGAAGCGGGCTGTCACAGTGTTTTAGGGCAGACCCGTTTTTACGGCGAAACGGGACGTAGGGTATTTTGAATCACACTGCGCTGATCTATATTGATCCTCAGGCCGCAACCCATGCCTCCCCCCTCCGTCCGGGAAAGTACATGCCATATGGGGTTTCATTTTCATCGAACCGACTGTTCGGGCAACACGCATAAGGAGGGATTGTGAAAACCGCCCGCAATAGGAGGTTTTTTCAGATGAAGTTGTCTGCCCCCATTTATAACCTCAAGCGCCGGGCCAGGATACTGTCGCGCGAGAAAGGCATTCCAATCAACCAGGCGTTGGAACGTATCGCCCGGCAGGAGGGCTTCAACAGTTGGAGCCTGCTTGCAGCACGTGCGGCTGCAGCCACGCCCTCCAGTGAATTGTTGGCCATATTGAAGCCGGGAGACCTTGTCTTGCTGGGCGCACGTCCCGGTCATGGCAAGACGATGATGGGCCTCAAGCTCATCGTGGACGCCTTGAAGCTTGGTCGCCGGGGTATGTTTTTCACGCTTGAGTACAATGAGATCGATATTGTGTCCCGCTTCAAAACCGCCGGCGGAGATAGTGCAGTTTTCGACGACCGGTTTGAGTTCGACAACTCTGACGCCATCAATGCCGACTACATCATGGACCGGCTGTCGTCTGCTCAGCCAGGTACGGTCGTGGTCATAGACTATCTGCAGCTTCTGGATCACAAGCGCAGCAATCCGGAACTGACGGTGCAGGTCCAGGCATTGAAAGCATTCGCGCGTGACACTGGTTTGATCATCGTGTTCATTTCCCAGATCGACCGGTCCTATGATGCAGCGGCCAAACAGTGCCCCGATCTCGACGATGTGCGGTTGCCCAATCCCCTGGACCTGTCTCTGTTTGACAAATCCTGCTTCATCAACAATGGCAAGATGCAAGTCGAGAAGGTGGGCTGAGCTTTCTCGGAAAGCAGGTAGGAGCAATACAAAACTTGGGATCACAATTTCGAGGCAGCTGGTGTCTGAATTGTTGTCCCAAGGCACTTCATGTGTTTGCTTTCTGTCGAGGAAAAACTTACTGCCAATATCGCCAAAAAGCATATAAACTCACCCATTATGTGCAAAACGATGGTCACATCAGCACGCACACCCGCAAAGGCAAATCACATGCAACTCAATCGTCTGGACCACGTCAACGTCAAAACGGCAAACCTCGAACAGATGATAAAATGGTACGAGGATGTCCTGGGCATGACGTCAGGTGACAGACCGCCATTTCCGTTTCCAGGCGCCTGGATGTATGCAGGCGAATATCCCGTTGTGCATCTTGTCGGTGTTGACAGCGAACCGGCCGGGCATGATCCCAAACTGGAACATTTTGCGCTGTCCGCCACCGGTTATGCCTCGTTTCTGGAAAACCTCGACGACAGGAATATCGATTACAAAGTCGTCAAGGTGCCGGGCATTGAGGTGACCCAGGTCAATGTCTTCGATGTCGACGGCAATCACATCCACATTGATTTCCAAAGCCAGGAAACCTGAACTCAGGTTCCCGTCTCCTTCTTTGCCGGTTTTGCCTTGATATGCACCCAGTTCTTGCCGACGGCACCGAAACAGGACAACCCGTCCGGCCTGGTGATCAAAACGGTTCAGGACCCTGCCTCAGACATGTAGAGCTCCATCATCTGGCCGGCATTTATCAATCCCATGCCGATCCTGGTCTCCTTTTACTTGGTGCCGAAAAATGCCACCACGTCCTTGTGGCTGCCGCAGCTGGCGGCCCGGGTATCTGCGTCTTCAGACCAGAAAGATGGGCCCGCCAGCACTATGGTTGCAACAGTCGCTGCAACTGCAGTTTTTCTGGGGGTGTTATCAGCCATCGTGATCTCCTTGGTCAGGCCAATGC
>JABDRA010000696.1 GCA_013041995.1 Anderseniella sp.
TGGCGGGCCAGCGCATCGTCGATCACACCGAGATCGTACGCAGCCTTGTTGGTAGGCCCGTATGTGATGTGCAGCGGCAGGTTAGCCTGCAGTTCCGCTTTGGAAATCTCGGCCAGGAATTTCATGGCCGTATCCTTGTTCTTCGCCCCTTTCGGAATGGCGAAGCAGTCATAGTCCAAAAGCGCCTGGTTGAAGGAGTAGGAGACCTTTGCCCCATCCTTCTTGGCAACATCGAAACGGCCGTTCCAGCCGGTTGTCATGTCGACCTCACCGTCTTTCATCAACTGGGCATGCTGCGCACCGGATTTCCAGAACACGGCGATGTGCGGCTTGAGCTGGCGGATCTTGTCGATGGCCCGTTTGATGCCTTCTTCGGAATCCAGCACCTTGTAGACATCTTCAGGCGCCACACCGTCTGCCATCAGGGCAGGCTCCAGCGCGCCGGATACCTTGTTGCGATAAGCACGCTTGCCGGGAAATTTTTCAACGTCGAAAAAGTCAGCCCAGGATTTGGGTCCGTCTTCACCATAAGTCGCAGTGTTCCATGCACCCACTGTTGAGAACACGTCACTGCCCACGCAATGTTCGGTTTTCAGTGTCGGGTAGAAAGTCGACACATCGATGATGTTGTAGTCGAGTGGCTCGAGCAGACCTTCAGCAGCGGCGCGTGCCGCACTGCCTGATCCACTTGAAATAATATCCCATGGCACAGCGCCTGCCTGCACCTTCAGGCGAACATCGGACACGCCGCCATAGGTTTCCTGCTTGACTTCAATGCCGGTGGATTTTGCGGCTGGTTCAAACAGCGCCTTGCTCTGCGCTTCCTGATAAGAACCGCCCCACGATGCGATCGTCACCGTGCCCTCGGCAAAGCCGGCGCCGGCTGTCATGGCAAGCGTGGTCAATGCAACGGCAGTCCCCAGTGTAGCTTTTGCAAATGCTCTTCTGGGCAGTTTTCCCAATGAATTCATACTAGTCTCCTCGACTGACATACGCATGTTTTGTTGATACAGAACCGGATCCATCTGCGGTCCGGCTTGCATATTCCTGCATGTTTTATCTTTGCATGCAAACAAAACGGCAATTGGCGCAAGCTCCGGTCATATTGAATCGTTTGACCGGAGCTTGCGCTAGCGGTTGAAGCTGTCGAGCCAGCGGTACCAGGCAACCGACGGTGCCAGAAACCACGGATTGCCGGAGTAAAACGGCCGCGTCGGGAAGTTGATATCGTCAAGACCGGTATGGCCTGCGGCAAGGCCAAGCACCTTCTGACCGGTTCGCATGCCCAGATAACTCGCCATCGCCACACCCGATCCGCAATATCCCATGGCATAATGAATACCATCGCGGATGCCGGTGTGGGCCAGCGTGTCAAATGTGTAGGCGACAAATCCCATCCAGGAATGGGATATCCTGGTATCAGCCAATTCCGGGAATATCCCGACCAGGTCCCGCATCAGTAACGGCCCGCTCTTCAGCGGATCGGTTTCGGAAATCGACACCCGCCCGCCAAACACGATACGGGTACGATCCGGTGATGGCCGGTAATAGTAGACGACTTTACGTGTGTCGCTGACGATCCGGTCGGTTGGCATCAACTGCTGCATCAGGCCGGCAGGCAGCGCTTCGGTAGCGATCATGTAGCTGCCGATCGGGATCACACGTCGGCGCTGCCAGGCAGCCACCGGGCCGGTGTAACCATTGGTTGCAATGATCACATCACGCGCCGCAACCGGGCCTTGGCCGGTAACCAGATCGAACCCGGATGACTGTTTGTCAATTGCGGTAACCGGGCAGTGCGGGATAACGCTCGCACCTGCCGCAATCACCCTGTCGAGCAGGCCCTGATGATACCGCGCCGGTTCCAGCGACGCATGGTTTTCAAACACCACACCGCCGAAATACGTGCCGGTTCCAAGCTCGCGGCGCTGCTCGGAGCGCGGCACCGCATGGGCGGGAACTTCAAACCCCTCCGGCTGGCTGGCAATCTGGCGTGCCAGTTTCTCATACTGAGCCGGGTTGTGCGCGGCGTGAAACCGCCCCGGTACCAGAAAATTACAATCGATCTTCTCCTCGTGCACAAACTCCCCGATCCAGGACAGGGAACGATGCCCATCGCGCATGATGGCGCGAGCCGTGTCTGCTCCATATTTGGAAGCAAGCTCATCAAGACCCGGCTTGATGCTGGTGCTTATCTGGCCGCCATTGCGCGAACTGCATCCGAAGCCGGCGTCTTCTGCATCGAACACCAAGACCGATCTTCCGGCACGTGCAAGCACCAGTGCCGCATGGAGCCCGGTATACCCGGATCCAACAATCGCAACATCCACATTTGCCGGGATGGCCTGTGGCTTCAGCGTGGGACGCGGTGTTGCATCCCACCAGTAAGGTTCAAGTTTGAAATCGTCTGTAAAAATGCTGCTGGTCATCCCGGGCCCCTGATTAAGGGTCAGACTGTATTTCCTGATCCGGCAATGGCAAGCGAATTTCTCAGGCATCGCCCACCAGACCTGATACGCTGGCTGTGGTGTAGAATTGATGACCGCGGCAGGACTATCAGATGATTGATGCAGCACGGATTATTGAAACTCTTGACCTCAAACCTCACCCGGAAGGTGGTCACTTTGGCGAAACCTGGCGAGCCCCGGCAGAGCCCGGCGAACGCAGTGCCGGCACGGCAATCTATTACCTTCTGCAGGCCGGCGAGGTGAGCCACTGGCATCGCGTCGATGCCGCTGAGGCCTGGCACTGGTATGCCGGAGCAGCCTTGGAACTCACCCAGTCACCGGATGGATGCAAGGTAATCCACCATCTTCTCAGCGCCGACATAACCAGCGATGCACGGCCGCAACTCGTCATCCCCGCAGGCGTCTGGCAATCGGCCAGAAGCCTTGGGGACTGGACCCTTGTCGGATGCACGGTATCACCGGGTTTTGACTTCTCCGGCTTCGAGATGGCTCCGGCCGGTTGGCAGCCGGGTGCGGATTAACCGCCGGTGTCCGCCTGGAAGCCTGCCGCTTCAATACCGGCCACCGCGCAGGTTTCATCATTATCGGATGTATCGCCGGTAATGCCCACAGCACCGATGATGGCGCCTTTACGGTCACGCACCAGCACACCACCTGGAACCGGAACAAGATTACCGTCGGCTTGCGCATTTACCGCCTGGACAAAATAGGGTTGTTCGTTGGCACGGGCAAAAATCGCACGCGACCCGATACCAAGCGCAATACAGCCATTGGCTTTGCCGAACGCAATCTTGAAACGCAGAGTTGAGCTGCCGTCCTGGCTTTCGCACGCCTTCACGGTGCCACGCGCATCAAGCACCACGACCGTCATCGGTTTGGTCAGGCCAATCTCCTGGGCCTTCTTCAGTGCAACCGATACAATCCTGCGGCTCTTGGCAAGCGTGATGCTCATCTGATCTTGTCTCCTGTACAGAGGTTTGTTGTTGGCAATTGCAGTGTTCATGCCTGCAATGACCCATCCGGGTCAAACCGTATTGCGGGATAGTTTTTCTAGCCGTCGGCACAAACTTGCCAGCCCGGCACATCACCGTCATTGTCGGCGAAACGGAGGACACCGAATGAGACTTGCAGGCAAGAAGGCCCTGATAACAGGAGCCGCCAGGGGCATTGGCCTGGGCTGCGCCAAACTCATGGCCGACCATGGTTGTGACGTCGTGATCACTGACATTGATGTTGCAGAGGCCGACCGTGTGGCACAACAGGTGTCCAGCCATCCCGCCATCGAGCTTGACGTCACCAGCAAGCTCGCATGGAGTGCCGCGATTGAACGCGCCGGCGACCTGATGAACGGCGTCAATGTCCTGGTCAACAATGCCGGCATCATCATTCCCGGCACGGTTGAAAGTCTGGATGAGGCAGGCTGGGACCACACAATGAATGTCGACCTGAAGTCCGTCTATCTGGGTTGCCAGGCGGCATTGCCTGTCCTGTCACGGAATGCGCCGGCATCGATTATCAACATCGCGTCGATCTCTTCCATGATCGCAAGTGCCAATTTTGCCGCCTACAATGCGGCCAAGGCGGGCGTGCACATGCTGACGAAATCCGTCGCGCTGCATGCAGCGCGTGCATATACGGACGTAAGGTGCAATTCTGTACATCCTGCCTTCGTCGACACGGATATGGTTGATCAGGTAACGAAAACTGACGACCGGGAAGTCAACAGAAGCAAGCTGGCCAGGCAAATACCATTGGGCCGGATAGCAACTGTTGATGATGTGGCATGGGCTGTGGTTTACTTGGCCAGCAACGAGTCGTCATTCATGACAGGATCCGAACTGAAACTGGACGGTGGTATATCCACAATGTAGTCCGGTTTGACAGGTCTGCTGTGCATGGAAACAGAATTGCATAGTAAGGAAAAATGAAAAAACGCATCGTCATAGTGCTGCATCAGGAAACCTCGACGCCGGGCCGCGTCGGGATGAAGCTGACACAAAAGGGCTATGAGCTCGATATCCGCAGACCTGCTCTTGGCGATGTTCTGCCGGACAATATTGAAGACTACTCAGGTGCGGTCATTTTCGGGGGTCCGATGAGCGCGAATGACGATAGTGAACACGAATACATTCGCACTGAAATCGACTGGATCGCCAAGCCTCTTGCGTCAGGCGTCCCGTTTCTCGGCATTTGTCTCGGTGGCCAGATGCTGGCCAGGCAGCTTGGCGGCAAGGTTTTCGGATTTCCCGATGAGCGGGCCGAAATCGGCTATTACGGCATTTCTGCAACGGCGGAAGGTACCGCCTATGGCCCATGGCCGCAGAAGGTCTATCAGTGGCATCGGGAAGGTTTTGAACTGGTTGACGGGGCTGTTAGCCTTGCTACATCAAAAGGCGATTTCCCGCATCAGGCCTTCCAGTATGGCGATAGTGCATTTGCCATTCAGTTCCATCCAGAGGTCACGCACAAGATGATGAACCGCTGGCTGGTCAAGGCCGAGGAAAGGCTGGCTCTACCCGGTGCCCGGCCACGCGACAGCCATTTCAGCGACCGTTTTGTCCATGACCCCGCAGTTGATGTGTGGCTGGACAGGTTTCTTGACGACTGGCTGGCAACCGCACAAACGCCTGTGTCAGTTCTGGCCGCTGAGTAGAAAATTATTGCATTTTGCAAAACCGGCCTTCGCAATCCGCAAACCTGTGCAGCTCGCATTGTCGGTACCAATGCTCCATATTGCGGTCTGCTGTTTCTGTCACACTACATTTAGCTGAGAGCCGGTTTGGCACGATGATTGCGTTGCCCCCATCAGCGTTGAGATTATTGTATAGCGTACTCAACCAGATTACACAGGAAGCGGAAGTGTCTGAGTTCAGGCCTTCCGCTTTTTGTTTGCAGTCGGTTTCAGTCCGAAAGGCGTGAAGACCTGTACCGGATTGGCAAAACCCGACAGTTCAATCCGGTCTACCGGCTCTATGCCCTCTATATGTCGCTGGGCGAAGCCGGGACCCAGCAACACCGGGCAACCGGTCGCCTTGGTGGCGGACTCAAGCCGTGCCGACATATTCACGCTTGACCCGATTGCGGTATAGTCAAACCTGATATCCGATCCGAAATTGCCCACCGAGCAGATGCCGGTCTCGACACCGGCGCCCACCAGTATGGGTGGTTTGCCGTCCTTCTGACGTTGCACGTTTTCAATATCGAGCGACGCGCGGATTGCCAGTACTGTTTCCAAAGCCCGGTCCGTATGATCGGCCTGGTCCATCGGGGCATTCCAGAAAGCCAGGATTGCGTCTCCCATGAACTTGTCGATTGTCCCGTCGCGCTTGAAGATTTCCTGGCTGGCCAATGTCAGGAAACGGTTCACCGTTGCATTGATTTCATCTGCAGGCAGGCTTTCGCTGCTTGAGGTGAAGCCGCGCATATCCATCATCAAGACCGTGATTTCACGCTTCTCGGCACTGGTGGTCAGGTCCCGCCGGGTCTCGCTCAGCATGGCCACGACATTTGGCGACAGGTATTGCGAAAACTGCCGTGACAATTGGCGCCGCCGGGCATCGGATTCGCGAAACAGGCTATAGACCTCCGCCAGGGCGACAGCGGCCAGACCGACTGCAGGCTGGACAGGTTCATATAGCTGGGCCGATTGCAGATAGGCTGCATAGCCCGCCAGCAATGGTGCAAGACACAATGCCACCCCGGCTGCCAGCAGCAGCCAGATCCGGTTGGCAAAAAAGTACGATGCCGTCAGCAACAGCAAGGCTGACAATAAAAACCACACCCGTTCGACGATCTTTGCATCAGCCGGCTCAGACAGGAACTTGCCGTCCACAAGCTGATTGGCGAGCACCGCATGGATTTCTGCGCCAGACCGCGCCGCCACGGTGGGAGTTGTGTGAAACTTGTCCACGCCAAGCGCGTTCACCGACAGGATGGCGATTTTACCTTTGAGGACATCACCGGCCTTACCGGCCATGACGTCAAGCGCCGACACTCTGGGTATTGGTTTTTCCTGTTCCCAGAGCCAGACCGCCCCCCCGTTTGAAAGGGGAATAACCGTTTCACCAAGTTTCAACGCTTCAAAACCGGATGGGCGAATCCGCAGAGCGTAACCGGTGCTTGACGTGTAGGCCCTGGCAAGCTCCAGGCTGAAGGCGGGCCATAGCGACAATTGATCTGCCGTCTTTGATGCCCACACCAGCGGCACGGTACGCACAACACCATCATTGTCAGACACCGAGCGGACAATACCCAGACCCGCTGCGCCTGCCCGAATGGTTGCAGTTGATGTGATGATACCCGGTTGCCACGGCAGGGCTTCTGCATTGCCGTTGCCCACTACCGCCCAGCCGACGCTGGTGTCGGGAATGCTGGACCCGGGGAAATCACCAATACTGGTTGCAAGTATTGTAGGAGATGACGCAATGGCGGCGGCCAGTTGGTCATCACGTGCAACACCGCCAGGACTCTCATCAGACTCTGAAAACAACACATCAATGCCAAGTACCGACACGCCGGATGTGTGGATCGCGGTGACAAGATCTGCAATGCGGTTTCGCGGCCACGGCCAGCGTCCCTCGACGCCTATCGTCTCATCGTCGACGCCAACCACGACCACATTGTCCGCAGCAGCGGTCCTTGGACTCAGTGTCTGATAGAAATCGAACGAATTTCCGCGCAGATCATCCAGACTTGTGTTGAAAACAACGTGAGACGCAACCAGCATCACGATCAGACTGAGCACCCCCAGTCGTGCACGGAAGCGATCATACAGTTTGTTCACAAATCATCGGCCGTTGGGAGACAATGTGAAGTCATCGTACTAATAGTCATTCCCGGTGGTGGGCCTGGTGCGGATAATCGGGCCGATACCGCCAGGATCCCTCCCCGTTGTGCCCGGGGTAGGCAATGCCCCGGCCCGGGTCCCGCAGGCAGATATCAGACTGGCACCAGCGCCTGCACACCCGGCGTCGACTTCAAGGCCCGGCCCCTTGTTGCCGGGCGCATTGGTACCTGCGATCCGGGCCGGGCTATCGAGAATGTCCAAAGCGTTTTGCAGCTTGATCACGCTGATCGAGCCGCCATCGGAAACACAGGCAAAGCCAGGTTTGGTGATCACGCGATCCTCACCGTCAATAGAACATGTCAGTTTGCCGGCGCGCAGAATACCGGTCGTCTGGCCACCTTCGATCTTTGCATCAACAATGCCGCCACGCACCCCGAGGATGACGTGTGGCGTGGTAATTTTCATCTTGCCTTTTTTGGAAACCTGTCCGCCGAAAAACCGCGACACACCGCGATCCATGCTGATGCCGAAATTGCCATTGCTGCCGGTACTGTAAACAAACTCGTCAATTGTCAGGTTCGAGTTCGGGCCCAGCTTCACGCTCGACTGGTCCTTGAAGACAATCAGCCCCAGGCCGGTTGCATTGCTGCGCAGCCGGTCACCAAGTGACACGCCTGCCCCGACACCAATAACACCGGTACCGGCTTTTCTGACTTGCGTCTGCACAGCCGTCAACTTGCCGACTGATTCAGCAAAGGCGCCGACGGGCGCCATCAGGCACAGCAATCCAGCGCAGGCGAGGCTTGCGATTACAGGTGTGTTGTTTTTCATTTCATCAGCCTTTTTGGCGTTAGAAGCTTTTCGTAAAGCTCAGGCTCAACGTATGCGACATGGAACCCGGATCGAAATCAAAAGGTCCAATACCGTCATACTCATTCTCGCGAACCAGATACCCCAGATTAATTCTGTTATAGCCATCCAGATGGAATGCATGATCCCAGCTCGCCCGCCAGTACGTCCCGGTTCCGGCAACTGCGAACGCCGGATTGCCAACACCGTCCCTTGTACTGAAGTCCCCAAATGCTCCGGCAACCTGGTGTGTCCACAGCACACCAAATACCTGGTAGGGCAGCACACCAGCATAGTTCAGCTCGATCTCCCGCTGCCGGTTGACCGTCGTGCCGCCATCGGTTGTTTCGCGCTGGTAGCGAGCCGCCATGCCAACTGTATGTTCCGCCGTCAGCCGTCTGCTGGCGCCGGCTTCGGCGCCAAACCGGTGCTCTGAACTCAGATTGGTTGATTGGCTCAGATTGGCGTAGGAAACTTCACCATAAAACGATGTATCCACGGACGGTTGCACAATCGCCCGAACTGATGTGCCCAATGCGACTTCCGAGACGCTGGGATTATAGGTCCGGAACTGCCCGAACGCCGACATCTGGATACGCACCGCATCCAGCTCCACCACCGGTACGCCCTTGTCC
>JABDRA010000004.1 GCA_013041995.1 Anderseniella sp.
ACCCGCAGCTATACCAACGAAAAGGTGCGTGAAAACTATTCAAAGCGGTTTTCCATCCGCTACCCGAACGAGGAACGCCCGGCAGCGCGACCGCACCAGACCACACCGTTGTATGACACCATGCTCAGGCAAGGCGCCGTCATGGGCGACAATTGGGGGCTTGAGGTTCCCCTGTGGTTTGCACCAGAAGGCGTCGATCCGGTCGATATTTTCTCGTTCCGGCGCTCCAATGATTTCGCCCATGTAAAGGCGGAAGTACTGGGAACACGCGAACGTATCGGCGTCACCGAGATTGCCAACTTCGCCAAGTACGAGATCACCGGACCGGGAGCCGAAAGTTTCCTGTCACGCCTGATGACCAACAAGATGCCGCGCACCGGTCGGATCTGCCTGACGCCGATGCTGAACGAACAAGGCAAGCTGATCGGTGATTTCACCATTGCCAAGGCGGTCGATGACCGGTTCATGATGTGGGGTTCTGCACCGGCACAGGTCTATCACATGCGCTGGTTTGAGAAGCACTTGCCGGATGATCGCTTCGTGCGCGTTGAGCGTATCGATCTCGGTCTCGTGGGACTGTCCATTGCAGGACCCAAATCACGGGACGTACTGGCAGCACTGACCGACGAGGATGTGTCCAATGCCGGTTTCCGGTTCATGGATTATCGCGAGATCGATGTGGCAAGTGTCCCGGCCAAGGTCAACCGCATCACCTATACCGGTGACCTGGGGTATGAAATCTGGGTGAAACCGGAGTACGAGCGCAGGCTTTACACGGCGATCATGCAGGCAGGCAAAGCCCACGACATCGTCAATTTCGGCATGCGCGCGCTGCTGGCCATGCGCCTGGAGAAGAATTTCCCGACCTGGTATCGCGAACTGCGTCCGATCTACGGGCCTTATGAGGCAGGAATGGATCGCTTCATCGACCTGACCAAGAACGATTTCATCGGCCGCGACAAGGCGCAGGCCGAACGCGACGGTGCCGGCAAGCTGGCCCGTGTAACCTTTGTGGTGGACGCAGACGATGCAGATGTCATCGGGGACGAACCGGTTTCCCATAATGATGAAGTTGTCGGTTGGGTGACGTCCGGCGGATATGGCCATTTCGTCGATGCATCGCTCGCGCAAGGCTACATTCCAAAACATCTCACCTCGGAGACGTCAGGGTTTGAGATCGAAATCATGGGCGAGTTGCGCCCTGCCCGTATCCAGCATGAGCCGTTGTTCGATCCTGCCAGCGAACGGATGAGGAGTTAGCATGAGCACGATCCGAAAAGTGGGAACCGGTTTTCGGACAAATCGTGCGAAAAAGGAATGTCCATGAAAATCGCCAAACTGGAAACCTTCGCCAACGAATTCGTGGGCTTTGTGCGGGTCACCGCTGATACCGGCGACACCGGCTGGGGCCAAGTGTCGACCTATCATTCGGATATCACCGCGCAAATATTCCATCGCCAGGTGGCACCTTACGCGCTTGGTGAAGACGCTTACGATTTTGAAGACCTGCTCGACCGCATCACCGAGCGTGAACACAAGTTTCCGGGCTCCTATCTGCGCCGTGCCATGGCCGGGCTGGACACTGCCCTGTGGGACCTGCGTGGCCGTGTGGAAGGCAAGCCGGTCGCTGAGCTGCTTGGCGGTACAGCAGGATCGCTGCGCGCCTATGCGTCTTCCATGAAACGGGACATCACACCGGAAGACGAAGCAGCCCGGTTCGTCAAACTGCGCGATCGGTTTGGCTTTGACGCATTCAAGTTTCGCGTCGGTGCAGAGTGTGGCCGCGATGTGGATGAATGGCCGGGTCGCACCGAAGCAATCGTGCCTCATGTATGCAAGGCACTGGGCGACGATGCGGCCACGCTGGTTGACGGTAACTCCGGTTTCTCGCCGGCGCGCGCCATTGAAGTGGGCCGGCTGCTGGAAGCCGAAGGCGTTTCACATTTTGAAGAGCCGTGCCCCTACTGGGAACCCGAACAGACCAAACAGGTCACCGATGCGCTTTTCATTGATGTCACCGGCGGCGAGCAGGATTGCGATCTGTCATGGTGGCGGCACACCATAGACATGCGTGCGGTCGATGTCGTGCAGCCGGATGTCATGTATATGGGCGGCATGATACGAACGCTACGCGTGGCTAAAATGGCGGCAGATGCCGGCCTGCCCTGCACGCCGCATTGTGCAAACCTGTCGCTGGTCACCTTGTGCACCATGCACCTGCTCCGCGCCATTCCCAATGCCGGAAAGTATCTGGAGTTCTCGATTGAGGGAGAGGATTACTATCCCTGGCAGGACGGCCTGTTTGTCGAAGATCCCTACACCATTGCCGACGGCAAGGCGACGGTGACCGATGCGCCGGGATGGGGCATTGAAATCAGCCCGGCCTGGCTCGACAAGGCCACATATCAGGTAAGTGAATTTGCAGCGTAAACAGCATCTAACCAGGAGGAAGCAGCCATGCTTGATGCCGTGTTCAGTGACGACCGCAAAAAATCCTATTTCAACCCTGAAGGCAAGGACAAGCCGATGCGCTCGCCGGTGCCGCATTCGGTCCTGGTTAGGGCGCGCGACTATCGCCGCCAGCGCATGCTGGATCAGGTGATCAAGCACGACTGCGCAGCCATCCTGATGTATGACCCGCTCAACATTCGCTACACGTTCGATCTGTCCAACATGCAGTTATGGGGCACGCACAACCCGTTTCATTATGCCATGCTGTTTGCCGACAGCCATTCGATCAATTTCGAGTATCACAGTGCCGAACACCTGGCGGATGGTCTGGCAACCGTGCGCGACATCCGGCCCGCCAAAAGCTGGTTTTATTTCTCTTCCGGCAACCGGCTCAATGAACGGGTCAACGCGTGGGCTGATGAGGTGGTTGACGAACTGAAAGCCCATGGCGGTGGCAATATGCGGCTTGCCGTCGACAAACTGGAGCCGATGGGCACATTCGCCCTGGCGGAACGCGGCGTCACCATCATCGAAGGCCAGGAACTGACTGAACTGGCCCGCGAGATAAAGTCCGCAGACGAACTTGAGCTGATGAAGTGGACAATCCGCGTGTGCGAAGCCGGCATGGCGCGCATCTGGGAAAACTCGCTTCCGGGCAAGACAGAGCAGGAAATCTGGGCGGAGCTACATTACGAAAACATCCGCTCCGGCGGCGAGTGGATCGAGACCCGCCTGCTCACTATCGGCGAGCGCACCAATCCGTGGTTTTCCGAGGCCTCGGATTTTGTTGCAAGTGAAGGCGACATCATCGCCTTTGATACCGACCTGATCGGGCCTTACGGCTACTGCGCCGACCTTTCACGCACCTGGACCATCGGGCATACGAAGTTCGATGCCAAGCAGCATGAATTGTACTCAGCCGCGCTGGAGCAGATCGAGCACAATTGCTCGATTCTCAAGGCCGGCATGACGTCTCGGGAGTTCAACGAGAAATCCTGGCAGATCCCGGAGAAGTATCAACCGTGCCGGTATTCGGTTGCCCTGCACGGCGTTGGCCTGTGCGACGAATACCCGTCTTTGCCGCTGCATCCGGACTTTGACAGGGCCTATGACTTTACCTTCGAGGAAAACAGCGTGGTTTGCGTTGAAAGCCTGATCGGCGAAAAAGGCGGCAAGGAATGCGTCAAGCTCGAGACTCAGGCGGTGGTCACGCCGGATGGTATCGAGGTGCTTGACACATTTCCATGGGAAGACGTTTAAACTGTTCCAAAACAGACACTTGGTAAGGCTTGCTTAAGGATTTGAAAACCTAGCGTTAACCCGACTCGCAGCATCACTTGGACCATGAGTGATGTGATTGATTTTCAGCGTAAGTCGCGTGAGCGTGAGTTGTCCCGACGCAAGTTGAGTGAACCACCTGCAGCCGTTGTTCTGTTGACCGAGGCCGGCAAGATTGCCGCCTGGGCCAATGGTCTGGATGAGCGGATTGAGGACGTGTGGTTCGGCGAGGACCATGAGGTTCAGTGGCACCCATTTTCCGTCGCACAGGAAATGGCCGAACAATTGCGCCGCCATCCTGCAGCTCAGGCCATGGCGCAGGCGGGTTTCCGTATTGAGG
>JABDRA010000008.1 GCA_013041995.1 Anderseniella sp.
AACTCTTCGTCAGCAGCAGGCATCACATAACGCGCGTTGGGAAATGTCGGAACCCAGCGTCCATCCTCAAGTCTGGTGTTCCACCCGACATGATCGGTGTGCAAATGTGTGCACAGCACATAATCAATATCCATCGGGCAAACCCCGGCAGCCGTCAGCGCAGCCATGAAGCGGCCATCCGAGCGCTGGTTCCAGTCCGGCGTGTTGGGATTGGATTTGTCATTGCCCACACAGCTGTCGACCAGAATGACGTGTGCGGGTGTTTTCAGCAGAAACCCCTGTATCGGCAGGATCAGCCGTCCGGTCACGCTGCACAATTGATCCGGAACGTGCTCGGCGATCGTCTCCCGGGCTTGCGGCCCGGCAGTTGGAAACAGCTCTTCCGGGCTCAGATAAGGCCCGTTTATTTCTAGGATGCGCCAGACTTCAACGTCACCTATTCTGCACAGCATCTGAAGCTTCTCCATGATCTGTTGTACCGGGGCAATTGATAGCAGTTTCCACCTGGTTCACCAACGCCAGGCGTGCCAGTGATCGGTCCGGGCCATCCAGAAAACAGGCAGCTTCACGCCTTTAGTGCAGCAAGCTCATCCTCAAGAAACGCCCGCAAGGCCCGTGGCAGGGCATGATAGCGCGGCTCGTCTGTTTCGAGCTTGTTGATCACTGTCTCGACCAGCGGCATCACTTGCCGTTCAATGAAATCCCGCTGTGCTGCATGCAGGCTGGTGACAGCGGAGGCGTCTGTTGCGTTGCCGTGTTCCTGAGCCGTCACGAACTGCAGGAACTCCAGCATGATCGACAAATGATCCGGCAGTTCGCCGCCGTCGCGGCGTTTCAGGCCGAAATGGTCGTACCAGCGGATCAGTTCCTGGTAGAGGTCGGTCTGATCGCGCTCCAGGTGAGCCGACGCGTGCAGGGAGACGGCCGTCTTTGAAATTGCCGGGTCAAAGGCAGCCATGAAGGCTGAGGCTGCGTCTTCCGGCGGAGGAGGCACCATTGTTTCATCCAGCACATCCGTGCCGCCGGTGGCCGAGCGGAAGGCGGCGGCAAAGCCGCCATAGACGGCAGAGCGTTCAAGCGGCGTCATTGCTACTTGCAGTATCGGCCTCGGATGACACGCGCGGACCCGAGATACGGGTGATCTCTATGCGGGTATCGCGGTCAAAGCTGTTGGGCTGGCCTTCCAGCATGCCGACTTTCAGATGCGCGTGATCGCCGGCCAGTTCGACCGGGTTGATCGGCGACGGCGACACTTCGCGTGGCGAGCCGGTACCTGCGAACTGGTAATTCTCCCAGGCGTGATACATGAACACCTGGCCGGGGCGCATGGCGTGGGTGACTTTCACGCGCACCTCGAACTCGCCGACATCATTGTGACAGCGCACCCAGTCGCCATCGGCAATGCCGCGGTCGGCGGCATCCTTGATGCCGATCATGATGTAGGGCTGGCCGCGGTTCAGGCGGTTCATCAGCCGGTTGTCGCGCCACACGCCGTGAATGGACCAGCGCGTATGCCCGCCGGTCATTATCAGCGGATAGTCGCCGCCGATTTTCGGCGGTGCCTTGTAAACGGGAAGTTGCTCGTCGTGTTCCAGATACAGGTCATGGTCGAGATAGAACTGGATGCGTTTCGACTGGGTCGGGTATGGCAGCTTGTCGTGGATATGATAGGTTAGCGGAATGAACGGCTTGCCCTCTTCCAGCTTGCCGGCATTGCCGATGGCCAGCGGCGAAATGCCGATGGAGTTATAGCGCGCATAGCCCTTTTCCTTCTGCTCTTCCCACGGCACGTGCGACAGGTTGCTGGACGCATCGATAATGGCGCCGGCGGCCTTGTCGGTATCGTCTTCCAGGAACCGGCCGTCCATGGTCATGTCTTCATACAGGTTGTCGAGCTGCACTCTCTTGCCGAGATGCGAGACGACGGAAGAAATGCCGCGTTCGCGGGCGCGCTTCTGGACATGCTTGGTCAGCATGGTGAAAATCCAGAAGTCGGGCTTGGCCTCGCCGAGCGGTTCAACCGCCTTGTTGGTGACGTGGTTGAACGGCACCAGCGGGGTTACCCACTTGTGGTCGGTGGTCTCGTACCAGGCGGCGGCCGGCAGGATATAGTCGGCAAACTGGGCCGTGGACGACATGCGGAAGTCCACCACCACCGACAGTTTCAGCTTGGGCCACAGCACCTCGGTGAGCTTTTGCGAGCCACGCACCGAGCGCAGCGGATTGGAGCAATAGTGGAACAGGATGCGCGGGTCGGTGCCGGCCGGCGGCTGCAGCGGCAGCCACTTGTTGTCGAGCGATTCCTTGACCGCCTCGCGCACCGGTTTCTTCAGGTCCGGCAGCCATTGATCAGCGGTTTCGGCCAGTTCCATGACACCGCC
>JABDRA010000231.1 GCA_013041995.1 Anderseniella sp.
GTTGCATAGTGTGCGTCGTGGGCGTTGCCGACCTTGAGCCCCGCAATGTCGGTAATCAGGTTTTTCGGACCTGGTGTCATGTTCATGCCTGGTATCTCAGCTTCTGGCCGCGTTCATCATGTTCGCAGATGGTAGGTGTCCTGACATCTTCGTCAATTGCGAAGTTGCGGGCGCAACGGTTAAGGTGCGGCACCCTGGTTTGTCAGTCCGGATCTTACCCATGTCATTGCTTGCCCGATGTTTTGCCCTGTGCCTGTTGTTCGTGGTCGCCGCGTGCAGTGACGATGCGCCTCAACGAAAGGCCATGGTCGCCACCGGCAACACACACGCCACTGACGCGGCTGCCGCCATTCTGGCCAAAGGCGGGTCGGCCACGGATGCCGCCATTACCGCGCAACTGGTGCTGACGCTGACCGAGCCGCAGTCGTCCGGCATTGGCGGCGGCCTGTTCATGCTGCACTACCAAGGTGATGATACCTCCATCACGACCTTTGACGGGCGCGAAAAGGCACCGCTGAACGCTGATGAGACATTGTTTCTGAAACCCGATGGCAAGCCGCTTGCCTGGCCGGACGCCGCCCTTGGCGGCAGGCCGGTCGGCACACCGGGTGTCATTTCGGCCCTGTGGAAGGCACACCGGAAATCCGGCAGGTTGGAATGGGCCAGCCTGTTTGAACCTGCCATAAGTCTGGCGGAAAACGGCTTCGCCGTCAGTCCGCGCCTGCATGCGGCCATCGCAGATGCCAATCACCTGGACACAGACGATGCCGCAGCCGCCATCTATTTTCTGGGCGATGGTGATTACGGCGAACCGGATGTGGCCGTGCCGGTGGGGCATATCCTGAAAAACCAGCCTTATGCCGACACGCTGAAACTGATTGCCGCCAACGGGCCCGACGGATTTTACAAGGGCCCTGTCGCACAATCCATCGTCGATGCGGTTCGTTCCAACGAGGTCAATCCCGGCTTGATGACACTTGCTGACCTGTCGGCCTACGAAGCCATTGAACGGGAGCCTGTATGTGCGCCCTACCGCGTTTACCGGGTGTGCGGCATGGGGCCGCCGACCTCCGGCGGGCTGACATCGCTGATGATTTTGGGGTTGCTGGAACCTTACCAGATGTCGAGCCTCGACCCGGGCGGCCTGGTGGCCGCTCATCTGTTTGCACAGGCCAGCCGGTTGGCCTTTGCAGACCGCAATCAGTACATGGCCGACGCTGATTTTGCTGATGTGCCGGTTGCAGGGCTTTTGGACCGGGACTATCTCAGATCGCGCAGCAGGTTTATCAACCCGGTTAGAGACATGGGCTCGGCAACCCCGGGTACGCCACCGGGGTCGGATATGGAGAGCCTTGCCGCCGATGCCGGTCTTGTTGAAAACGGCACCAGCCATCTGGCGATTGTCGATATGGATGGCAATGCCGTGTCCATGACCATGAGTGTCGAGCGCGCCTTCGGTGCACGAATTACCGCCGGTGGCTTTGTGCTCAACAACCAGCTCACGGATTTTTCCTTTGTCCCGACCAGGGCCGGCAAACGGGTCGCCAATCGGGTGCAGGCCGGCAAACGGCCGCGATCTTCCATGTCGCCATCGCTGGTGCTTAATGATGATGGCAGCCTGTTTGCCGTGGTTGGCTCTCCTGGCGGCAGCCGCATCATCGGTTATACCGCTCATGCGCTGCTGGGATTGATCGACTGGCAAATGCCGATGCAGCAAGCCGTGTCACAACTCCACGTCATCAACCGAAATGGCCGCACCGAACTTGAAGACACTGCGGAGGGTAGTGACCTGGCCGGTACGCTGAACCAGTTTGCCCGGCTGGCCGCACCCCTGGCAGACCTGGGTCACACAGTTGAAGTAAAACCGCTCACCAGCGGTCTGCATGGCATTCGCATTCTGCCAGACGGCCGGATGGACGGCGGCGCCGACCCGCGGAGGGAGGGGACGGTTGTGGAGGTGGGGGAGGAGAAGTAGTAGAGCAGGAGTGCGGGTGTCGGATAAGGTCGGTCTTATTCCGCTCGCGCAAGCAGGCTTCGCCTGCGCTCCGCTGGGGCGCACTTCGTGCGACGGCCAGTCGGCCTTGCCTCGGCACTTTGTGCCTCGGAGGAGCTCAATCAGAAAGTTCGTGATAAATTCCAACTAGGCCCGACGGGCCTCGGGCCGGTCAGGCCCGCCCTAGCGGAGCGCAGCCGTCAGGCTGCTTGCGTGAGCGGCATACCTTCAAGCACTCCGTTTCCCGCGCCGGCCGGAATCAACTTCCTGCAACCGGTCTGGAATACTGATCTGGAACACCGTGCCCGGTTCCGGGCTTTCCACCAGCCGCACGTCACCGCCATGGGCGCGGACCAGTTCGCTGGCAATTGCCAGTCCGAGGCCGGTGCCGCCCTGGCGCTGTGACCCGCGAAATGCTTCGAACAGGTGTTCCCGTGCCTTTTCAGGTACACCGGGTCCATTGTCGGCGACCTCGATGATGCAATGGCTGTCTTCGTGCCGTGCCCGCACCCGGACCTTGCCGCCGCTGCCGCGCGCAATGGAGGTGGCGCCCTTGTTTTCAACCGCCTCCGCCGCATTGCGCAGCAGGTTCATCAAGACACGGAACAATTGCTCCCGGTCGGCATCAGCATCCATATCTGCTGCCACCTCATTGTAGAAAACCACATCACTGCCGGCTTCGGTGGTGCTGTGGTCCAGCACGTCGTCCACAAGCATGCGCAGATTGAACATCTCACGCCGTGGCGGTGCTTCCTGCGCCCGGCCGAATTTCAGCGTGTCCTGGCAAAACCCGATGGCACGGTCCAGGGACGCAATCAGCTTGGGCGCGAACTTTTTTACAGTCGGATCATCAACCATGCCCAGCCGGTCCGAGATCAATTGTGCAGACGCCAGCATGTTGCGCAGATCATGACTGACTTTTGAAACTGCAAGTCCAAGCGATGCCAGCCGGCTTTTCTGCGACAACAGGTCAGACAGTTCGGTCTGCATCTGCCTCAGTTCCTGTTCGGCAGCCCCGATTTCATCGGCCCGGCCGGTCGGTTCTATGATGCGGCTGCGGTCTTCAGGGTTGAGCGCAAAGGCCTGCATGTTGCCGGACAGGCGCTGCACCGGGCGCACCAGAAGCCGGTTGAGCGCGAAAAACAACAAGGCCGCCAGGATGAAGGCCAGAAAGATCGACAGGGTCAGAATGTTGATGGAATAGCCCACCATCGCCTTGAACAGCGGCTTTTCATCCAGCGCCATTTCGATCAGCGTTCCGCTCATGCTGGACGGCTTGTCCATCACCCCGATGACCCGGTTGCCGCCATGAAACAGCGTAGTGAACGCGTCATAGATGGCCATCATCGGCTTGTTTTCGCGCAGATCGTAGGATGCTTCCACGACAGGCGGCCTGTCGGGCATCAAAACGAGTTGCCGGGCATCGTTGGTCCTGACAGCCAGAACCAGCACGCCGGCACGATCCAGTAATTCCTTGCGCAATAGCGGGGAGATTTCCTGGTTCTGGGCGGCCTCAACTGCCAGAGCGGCGATTTCCGCCGTGGCCGAGCGTTCTTTCAGCCAGTTGATCCTGAAATTGGCGATTGACGGCACAAACACCAGCATCTCGCCAATCATCAGGAACACGGCTGCCATGACCAGAACTTTGGCGGTCAGCTTGCGATACCATGGTGCACGCCGGCTGGACCGCACAAAATCCTGCTTTTCCGTGTCGCTACTCATCTCTGCCTTTACTCAATCGTCAGCAGAAATGGTCCAACTGACGGCGGTCATCCAAATATCTTCAGCCATCCTATGATACGGCGAACCATGGGTTTGGATGGCAGATCGGCATAATAACTTGTCGCGGCACGTTTGGAAACTTCGCTCAATGTCGGATATGCCGCGACCATGTCTATCATGGCCTTGATCTTTAGTCCTGATGAAATGGCCATTGCCCACGGTTGAATCAGGTCGCCGGCATTCGGCGCCACGATCGAGCAACCCAGTATCTCGCCTTTTGCCGAAACAACCGCCTTGATGAGCCCGGTGGTCCTGCGTTCGGCG
>JABDRA010000016.1 GCA_013041995.1 Anderseniella sp.
AGACAAAACCGACCGCTTCACCATCGCATTCAGCAATCAGGCATCCGTCACGTTCAGACGGGGAACACAATCCGGCTTCCAGGGCCTCCGGTGTCGACACCACCCGATCCAGCTCACCGTGATGGTCTGCCAGTTCGCGGACCAACCGGTACAGGGCCGGCCCATCGCCAGGCTTTGCTTCGCGAATGGTAATGCTCATACCGCGATCGGCGCTGCAATACTGGGATGGGCCTCGTAACCGACTATCTCGAAGTCTTCATAGACGAAGTCATCAATCGACTTCACGTCCCGCTTCATCACCAACCGCGGCAGGCCATGCGGGGTTCTGGTCAGTTGCTCGTCCGCCTGTTCAAGGTGGTTCGAGTAGATATGCGCATCACCCAGTGTGTGGATAAACTCGCCAACCTTGAGCCCCGTGACATGCGCTATCATGTGCGTCAGCAACGCGTAGGACGCAATATTGAACGGAACGCCGAGAAAGATGTCGGCAGATCGCTGATACAGCTGGCACGACAGCTTGCCGTCAGCAACATAGAACTGGAACAGGCAGTGGCATGGCGGCAAGGCCATCTTATCCACATCAGCCGGGTTCCACGCCGTTACGATAAGGCGGCGCGAGTCGGGGGTTTTCCGGATGCGTTCGACCACCCCGGATATCTGGTCAATTACCGAGCCGTCGCGGGCCGGCCAGGAGCGCCACTGGTGACCATAGACAGGTCCAAGATCACCGTTTTCATCAGCCCACTCGTCCCAGATCGACACCTTGTTGTCATTCAGCCATCTGATGTTGGTATCGCCGCGCAGGAACCACAGCAATTCGATAATGATGGAGCGCAAATGCAGTTTCTTGGTCGTCAGCACCGGAAACCCGTCACCCAGGTCAAACCGCATCTGATGGCCAAACACCGACAAGGTGCCGGTCCCGGTGCGGTCGCCCTTCTGCGCACCTGTGTTACGCACAGTTCTAAGCAGATCGAGATACTGCTGCATCTGTCGAATCTCCAAATTCAATTAGATTTGCAAGGTTACCGCGAAAAGCCGACCGCCGACAATCACTTGCCGGCGGCAATCAACACTCTCGTCCAGGTCAGTCGTATGAGCGGCTCAGGCCAGCGTACTCATGGTGCCGGATTCCTCGGCCAGCAGATAGTAGAATGTCACCCGGTTTTTTTGCCGGTCATCCTTCATTTTTTCGCAAACCGCAGCAATCGCCTTGTCGGCGGCATCGCCGGCCAACCCGAGCTTCTTGGACGCAAAACCATCGCGAACCCGGCCAAGTTCAACCGGGTCGGTACACGAAACCAGCGACGCATCCTTTGAACGAAGCGCGATACCGCAGTACTTCACAATTGCATCGACAGCAGCATTGTTCACATTGCCGGAAAATTTATCAACATCGTCATAGTACTGTGAATTATCGGCCATTGCCTTTTCCCTTTTTGGATAGGTGTGCATTGATCTTTCCCGGATGCATGAGCAGGTCGGCCGCCTCGTTTGCCCATCCCGGTTTAGGCTGCGGAGGTCACGCCTCCGGCAACGCGAAAATATTACCACATCGGCAAACATTGGGAAGACCAAAGGCTGTCAGCGCCGGTATCTTAAGGCCGGTATCTTAAGGTTGAAACGTCACAAGGCTTTATTTTGCCGTGATGGCACCCTATATTGAAGGTGCTGGTGCTTGCATCAGATATGGCGATAAATGGCGATCGTAATAAACCATTCGGACCCGGGGGCAGTACCCGGCACCTCCACCAAATGCTGCTTTTGTCGGCATCAGGTGGTCAGTTAACCCCGTAAGGCATCATTTGCTGGGGGTGAACCAGGATCGACGAGGGTGTAAAGGGTTTGCTTTTGCTCGGCATTGTACCGCCGTTATCGGGCTATTTTAGTAGTTGCAAACGACAACTATGCGGAAGCACGTCTGGCTGCGTAACGCAGTCTGATCGCTTCGATCTAAGCCCTAGGCCCTCGCAGGTCTAGGCGGGGTTCGGGGGCACCTGGCAACAGAAGCCCCCACTCAATCATTGGCAATTGTGGCGCAGATGCCAGCAATTATGACATTGGCGGTAAAGTGATCACGATCACGAAATAACTCACCACATCGTCATTTTCGTTTCAGCAAACTTGGCGATAAAACAATTTTGAAATCTCAACCGGGTTCCACCTGCAGACATTCACGAGGATCGCAAAAATGCTGAAACGTTTTACCGCATCGACTTTCGCTACCGCCGTTACCGCACTGGCCGCCGTTTCGATGACGTCAACATCTTCATTGGCCGAAGACGCCAAAGTCGTTGAGCTCACCCAAACCGCCTGCCAGTTTGTGGAAGTTGAAGACAAGGATCATGGTTACAAGTCGACCAAGAAGGCAGACTGCGAGGCCATCAATGCAAAAACTGCAGATGAACGCCTCAAGACAGCGAAGGTCATGACCCTGAAGCCGGGCAAGCATGTGTTCCGCGTGACCAACAAGAACGTACCCTATGGTCTCGGCTTCTACCTGCGTGGAGCCGGTGTCAGCCGCCTTACTCTGCCAAAGGTATCCGGCGGCGGCCTGGAGCAAGGTGTTTCCAAGGATTATTCCATCAATCTCACACCAGGCACCTATTATTTCTCATGTCCGTTGAACACAACGCCGGATTACACGATCAAGGTCGAAGGTTAAGACCACTGAAGACTTGACCGGTGCCGGCATATCACCGGCCTACCTCATTGGCCTCGCTCATTTTCGTGAGCGGGGCATCTTACACGCAGCAACTTCCCTGCCCGCGATGTTCACAGGTTTCCGCACTTTCAACGCTCTACCGATGGCCGAAACAGCGCTAAAGCTGTAGGATGTGCAGTGGAAAAAGAATCAGCGCATAAGAATTGGAAGAAGAACCGTGAGTGACGGAGACAGCATGCCGGAAGATTTGATGCGTTATGACGTGTTGGCCCAACATGCCTTAAGATCAGTCGTCAAACTCGCCTTGCAGCGTGTTGTGAGGGACGGTTTGCCGGGAGAACATCATTTCTTTATTTCCTTCGACACCAACTATCCCGGCGCATCCGTATCCAGCCGCATCAAGGCCAAGTATCCTGACGACATGACAATTGTGCTGCAGCACCAGTTCACGGACCTTAATGTGTTTGACAAGTACTTTGAGGTCCAGTTGTCGTTCGACAATATTTCTGAACGGCTGGTTGTGCCGTTTGCGTCAATCAAGGGGTTCTTTGATCCCACGGTGCAGTTTGGTCTGCAATTCGAACCGGGCGCGCTTGACGATGGTCAGGACGTTGAATCCACTGACATTGACAGCACGGGCGATGCGCAGGACACTGATGTTCCTGCGCCGCTCTCAAGTAGCGCCAATGATCAGGCGAGTGCTGCGAAGGCGTCAAACGATGATACAACGGTGGTCTCACTGGATGCGTTTCGCAAAAAATAGATACCATTTGCCCGGCATTGATGCCTTCAAAACGCTGAGCATTGCATTGGCAGCTGCAGTTGTATTGTTATCGCCAATACCGGTATCCGCGCAGACCAAGGGATCGGTCAAGGATGTCGAAAAACCGCCCGTCCCGGCAATTTCCAACGCGATTCCAGCAAGGCTCTACTTCGGCCACATGACGGGGCCTGCCCCGTTGAAACCGGAAGTGTTCGGGTCTTATGCGCGCGGATGTGTTGCAGGTGCCGAGGAGATGCCCGCGGACGGGCCTGCATGGCAGGTCATGCGGCCGTCCAGGGACCGCGCCTGGGGTCACCCGAAACTCATCAAGCTGGTCAAGAGCCTTGCCGTTGAGGCCAGGAAACATGATGGCTGGAACGGGTTGCTGGTGGGAGACCTACAACAGCCGCGCGGCGGACCAATGCTGTCGGGTCACGCGTCACACCAGGCAGGCCTGGACGCCGACATCTGGCTGACCCCCATGCCGGACCGCACACTTACACGCAAGGAACGTGAAACAAAGTCGGCAGTCCTGATGACACTGGACCGCAAACGCATCCACCCGAAACGCTGGACCGCAGGTCATGCGCGCCTGATCAAGCGTGCCGCATCCTACAATGAGGTGGCCCGGATATTCGTCCATCCTCCGATCAAGAAAGCACTGTGTGACTGGGCCGGAAACAAGGGCGCGTGGCTGGCAAAGGTACGCCCTCTCAAGGGTCACAATTACCACTTTCATATTCGCATGAAATGCCCGTCCGGCTCTCCACAGTGCAAAAACCAGGCAGCGCCCCGCCCCAAGGATGGCACCGGGTGCGGCAGCGAACTGGCCTACTGGTTTTCGGACAAGCCGTGGAAAAAGCGCTTTTACAAAAAAGCGAAAAAGCGCCCGACAATTGTCAACGGCGTACCGATTCCGCGCAAAAAGCCGATTGCGCGCAAAACGCTGGCGTGGTTGCCAAAAGCCTGCCGTGCACTGGTCAAGATCCAGTAGCGTCACAGTTGCTGAAAAACACCGCACACCTCACATTAACAAAAGTTAAGAAAGTGCAAGACAAGCACCTGATTCGCGGATAGCGTGTGTGGGTCAATTAGGAATATCCGAAAAATTCAGGAGCTTAAAATGAAGAAATTCCTCCTTACATGCGCTCTGGCGATTCTCGCCGGTGTTCTTGCGATGACAGGAGCAAAGGCAGCACCGGTATCAACCGGCATCCTTTCTCACTCCGTACTTCTGCAGTCGACCCCCGAAGGTTTGACGTTAATTCACCGTCGCGGACCGCGCCACAATTGTCGTCGTCACGGCCGATGTGGCGGCGGATGGGACGATGG
>JABDRA010000021.1 GCA_013041995.1 Anderseniella sp.
GGTGTTCTCACGATCAAGGGAAAAAAGAACTCTGAACATGAAGAGGAAGGTGAGAATTTCTACATTTCAGAACGCAGCTTCGGCTCATTCAGCCGCGCATTTCGGCTGCCGGATGGTGTCGATGAGGAGGCTGTAGCCGCAAGCTTTGATAAGGGCGTATTGACGGTGACCCTGCCCAAAATGTCAAAGACCAAAACCGACGCTCGGCGCGTACCGGTGGAAAAGAAGTAGTCGCGGGTTGGGCGCGCGGATTGTCCTTTGTTTGTTTTTGGGATTTTCACAATGCCATCAACGCTTTTACTGACGCAGACAGAAATTGAGACACTGCTTGATGACGGTGAGTTATTTCAGCAGTTGAAAGACGGTTTTGCAGCGTTGGCGAAAGCCGGTCCCGAATTGCGCGGGCGACGCTTTCCGGTCTTGCTGAATGCCGCAGACACAGATGCCGCCGGGATGGTTCTGGCACCAGGTCTGATACCGGGTATTCCGGCATACACGGTCAAGGTGAATGCGAAATTCCCGTCGCAACCGCCAGCCATCAAAGGCCTGGTCATACTGCACAGCTTGCAGGATGGTGCCATCCTGGCGCTGTTGGACTCCGGCTACCTGACGGCCAGACGCACCGCTGCTGCCGGCGCTGTCGGTGCGGATACTCTCGCCCGGCCCGACAGTGAAACGGTTTCCGTCATTGGATGCGGAGTACAGGGTTATGCCCAGCTGGAGTGGATGCTCAAAATACGTCCAATCAAGAACATCTTCGTTTATGACACTGTGCCGGGGCAGGTGCAGGCTTTCGTAGAGAGAGCGCGCTCCGAGTTCGATGTACCGGTGGTGACCTGTGACAGCGCCAAACAGGCGGCTGGCAAGGGTGACATTGTCATAACCGCCACATGGGCGCGCGAGCCATTTCTGTTTTGCGGTGACGTTCGCCCGGGAACGCACATTACAACTCTGGGTCCCGACGGGCCGGGTGAGGCTGAAGTCGCTGCAGACCTGCTGACAGCATCGCTGTTTTTTGCCGATGATGCCGATCTCCAGATCGAGATGGGCGCAATTGGAGGCGCCGGTCTTGGTGCCGAGGCTATCAGCGCAACCATCGGGGAAGTCCTTGCAGGCCAGAAGACCGGCCGAAAAAGCCCTGACGACATCACCATTTACGGCATGGTTGGTTTGCCTTTTGAAGATCTGGCTGCTGGTTGGCTTGTCTACAATAAGGCACTCAAGAGCGGTGCGGGTAGCCAGATTGATCTTGCCGCCTAGCCGACGAGCAGAAGCCGAACCGGGAGTTCTGATTGTAGATCAATAGGTAAATAACAGGAACAAATGATAACAGCATGTCCGCTACCTGGCCAACAATCACCAAGACACCGCAAGCACGGGTTCAAGCTGTTCTCGGCGACTACGATCAGGCGTGCCGGGAATTTTCCTGGGATGAAGCCCGGTCTTTGCTCGACTACATGCCGAATGGCTGCCTGAACATATGTCACCAAGCAGTTGACCGCCATGTGGACAAGGGCAACGGTGAAGTGACAGCGTTGCGCTGGATTGGGCGCGACGATGATATCCAGGACTTTACGTATGCTGATCTGCAACGGGAAACCGCGAAATTTGCCAATGTCCTCAAGGTGAACCAGATCGGTGCAGGCGACCGTGTGTTCTCACTGCTGGGGCGCATTCCACAGCTTTACATTGCTGCACTGGGAACCCTGAAGAACGGCAGCGTCTATTCACCATTGTTCGCCGCATTTGGTCCCGATCCGGTGCGCGCGAGGATGGAGATCGGGGAAGCAACAGCACTTGTGACGACCCTTCAGCTCTATCGCCGCAAGGTCGAAAAATGGCGTCATGAACTGTCCAGCCTGAAGCATGTGTTTCTCACCGATGATGACAACGGTGATCTGCCTGGAGGAACCGTCAGTCTGAACGCAGCCATGGCGTCTGCCCAGACAGAGTTTGAAACGGTCCATACCCGGCCGGAAGACATGGCGTTGTTGCACTTTACAAGCGGCACGACCGGGCGCCCAAAAGGTGCAATACATGTTCACGAGGCGGTTGTCGCACACGGCATCACCGGCCGGTTGGCCCTGGATCTGCGTGCAGGAGATATCTATTGGTGCACGGCGGATCCCGGCTGGGTTACCGGAACATCGTACGGCATCATTTCACCACTGGTGAACGGCGTGACAATGATTGTCGATGAGGCCGATTTCGAGGTTGAACGCTGGTATCGCATCCTTGAACAGCAGCAGGTCAGCGTCTGGTACACGGCGCCAACGGCTGTTCGCATGCTCATGAGAGCGGGTAGCGAGCAAGCGCAAAAGTATAACTTTTCGAAGCTGCGCTTCCTGTCAAGTGTCGGCGAGCCGCTCAATCCGGAAGCAGTTGCCTGGAGTGCCAAGACATTCCCAACGCCATTTCACGACAATTGGTGGCAAACCGAAACCGGTGGCATCATGATTGCGAATTTCGCGTCCATGGATGTCAAACCCGGGTCGATGGGAAAACCGTTGCCGGGTGTAGACGCTGGCATCGTCGAGCGCCAGGGTGAGAAAATCGTCGAGTTGACCAAACCCGGTGCCTTGGGGGAACTGGCGTTGCGGCCGGGTTGGCCGTCCATGATGCGCGGCTACCTTAATGAAGAACAACGCTACGAAAAGTGTTTTGCCGGCGGCTGGTATCTGAGCGGTGATCTCGCCTCCAAAGATGAGGATGGCTATTTCTGGTTTATTGGCCGGGCTGACGATCTCATAAAGAGTGCAGGGCATCTCATCGGGCCGTTCGAAGTGGAAAGCGCTCTCATTGCTCATCCGGCTGTGGCTGAGGCTGCGGTCATCGGTCTGCCGGATGAGACGGCCGGCGAAGTGGTCAAAGCGTATGTGACCCTCAATCCGGACGCCAAAGCTGATGAAACATTACGCAAAGCCATCATTGCCACGGCGCGCAGGAAACTCGGGCCGGCGGTGGCCCCGAGACAAGTCGAGTTCCGGGATGCACTCCCAAAAACCCGAAGCGGCAAAATCATGCGCCGATTGTTAAAGGCGCGCGAGCTTGGGTTGCCGGAAGGCGATACCTCAACACTGGAGAATAACTGATGGCAGCAGGCACCGACACCAAGGTTCACCTGGTTCGAGAGCACGCCCTTGAACTGTTGAAGCAGATGATCCTGATCAGGCGGTTTGAGGAAAAGTGCGCTGAGTTGTACAGCGCGGAGAAAATTCGCGGATTCTTGCACCTCTATATCGGAGAAGAGGCAAATGCTGTCGGGGTAATGCAGGCGCTTGAACCAGATGATGCAATCGTGGCGACTTACCGGGAGCACGGACACGCCCTGGCGCGAGGGTTGCCGCCCAGCGAAATCATGGCTGAGATGTACGGCAAGGCGACGGGATCCAGCCGCGGTCGCGGTGGATCAATGCATATCTTTGACGCACGTCATCGCTTTTATGGCGGCAATGCCATTGTCGGCGGCGGCCTTCCGCTGGCAGTTGGATTGGCTCTCGCGGATAAAATGCAGGGCAAGAATCGTGTCACGTGTTGCTTCTTCGGCGAGGGCGCCGCTGCCGAAGGCGAGTTCCACGAATCCCTCAACCTGGCGTCATTGTGGAACCTGCCGGTGCTTTTTGTCTGTGAGAACAATGGCTACGCTATGGGGACCGCGTTAAACCGTTCCGAATCCAATCCGGATATTTCTCAGCACGCATCGGCATATTCAATTACGTCGGAGGCGGTGGATGGCATGAATGTGGTCGATGTGGAAGCTGCGGCCCGGCGCGCGGTGAAAGCAATCCGTGCAGGCAAGGGGCCATGGTTTCTTGAGAACAAGACATACAGGTTCCGTGCACACTCGATGTTTGACGCAGAACTCTATCGCGACAAGGCTGAGGTCGAAAAGTGGAAGAAAATCGGACCGGTGGTGCGGTTTACCGACTGGCTTCTAGAGTCCGGAATGATCCATGAAGCAGACATAGACGTCATCGAACAGGAAGTGGCTCGGACCATAGAAGTTGCAGTCGTTTTCGCCGAACAAGCGCCGTGGGAACCGGTCGAGGACCTGACCCGTGATGTCATGACCCCACCTGTCCACGATGAGGTGGCGTCATGACCGGAAGCCGTACGCTCACTTACCGCGAAGCCATCCGTGAAGCCCTGCGCGAAGCGTTGCAACGCGACCAACGGGTTTTCCTGATGGGCGAGGATGTCGGACGCTATGGCGGCGCCTATGCTTGTTCCAAGGGCCTTCTTGAGGAGTTCGGCGAGGACCGTGTCCGCGACACGCCCCTATCGGAATCCGGTTTCACAGGTGCCGGTATCGGTGCAGCCCTTGGTGGTATGCGGCCGATTGTGGAAATCATGACCGTCAATTTCAGCCTTCTTGCGCTTGACCAGATCGTCAATACGGCCGCGACCCTGAGGCATATGTCGGGCGGCCAGTTCTCCGTACCCATCGTCATCCGCATGGCGACGGGTGCCGGCCGTCAATTGGCTGCGCAGCATTCGCACAGTCTGGAATGCTGGTTTGCCCATGTGCCAGGTCTTCGGGTTGTTGCACCGGTTACCGTGGCCGACGCCCGCGGCATGTTATGGACTGCACTGCAGGATCCTGATCCTGTGATCATGTTTGAGCACGCCACTTTGTATAACGAAGAAGGCGAAGTTGCCGCTGAAGGTGAAACCTCCTGTGATCTGGATAAGGCAGCCGTCAGAAGGTCCGGCAAGGATGTGTCGCTGATAACCTATTCAGGTAGTCTGAGAAAAACCCTCGACGCTGCACAACGCCTTGCCGAAGAGGGAATTGACTGTGAAGTCATTGATCTCAGATCGCTTCGGCCACTTGATGACGCGACCATTATGAGTTCAGTGCACAAGACCGCTCGTGCGGTGATTGTCGATGAGGGTTGGCGATCAGGCAGTTTGGCGGGTGAAATCTCGGCACGGATTATGGAACAGGCATTCTATTCCCTTGACGCACCGATAGAACGTGTGTGCAGCGCAGAGGTGCCAATACCCTATCCAAGCCATCTCGAACAAGCCGCAACGCCGCAAGTGGAAGACATTGTGGCAGCGGCGCGAAAGACATTGCGGACATGATCGAGTTCAAGATGCCATCGCTGGGAGCGGATATGGAAGCGGGCACTCTCGTCGAGTGGCTTAAGCAACCGGGTGACGTAATTCATAGAGGTGACGTCCTGGCGGTTGTGGAAACCCAGAAGGGTGCGATCGAAATCGAGGTTTTTAGCGATGGTGTCCTTCGTGACTGTCGGGCTAGTCCGGGTGATCACGTCCCAGTAGGCGAGGTAATTGCCATACTGGATAGTGACAAAACATCGGTCATGCCAGCCGTCAAACCGTCATTTTCAGCTGTGCCTTCACATAAGCCAGCAACTGCGGAGCGGCTACCCGGCAAGCCCAGGATCACGCCTGCGGCCCGCAGGCTGGCGCAACAACTCGGTCTTAATGTCAGGAACATTGCCGCCGACAGCAGCGGCGTTGTCGGTCTGAGGCAGGTGCAGGCCAATTCAACAGAAACAAGTCCGGCTGAAGGTGGTAGAGCCGGGATCGATTTCAAAGAAATGCGCAAGGCAATTGCGGTTGCCATGGCGCGCTCAAATCGCGAGATTCCACATTACTATGTCAGTTCGGATATCGATGTGACAGCCCTTATGGACTGGTTGGCGCACGAAAACGCCAGCCGGTCGGTCGCAGATCGCCTGTTATATGCTGTCCCCCTGTTTCGTATTCTGGCGCGCACGTTGGTGGATACGCCAGAGTTAAATGGTCATTACGAACAGAACACGTTTTCGCCTGCTCAGACAGTAAATGCGGGGATCGCAATAGCGATGCGTGGAGGAGGGCTTGTAGCACCTTCAATCCGCGATGTGGCCGGAAAGAGTATTGATGAGTTGAGGATATCGCTGACGGACCTTGTCGGCAGGGTGCGCAGCGGTCGGCTCAGGAGTTCGGAATTGTCCAACGCTACCGTCACCTTTTCCAATCTGGGTGAGCGTACGGCAAATACGTTGATGCCGATAATCTATCCTCCACAAGTTGCCATTATCGGCTGCGGGCAAATTGTCTCAAGGCCGTGGGTGAAGGACGGGGAGGTTCATGTCCGTCAAATCATGTCGATAACAGTTGCCGGTGATCACCGCGTGAGCGATGGACGAAGCGCGGCGCGGTTCCTGTCCCGACTTGAGCAACGATTGACTGCGCCGGAGGACTCATGAACGAACTGGAATTGACTGAATTGGTGAAGCGCACGCTGTTGGACGTCGCTCCCGATCTGGAAGGTGAGGCAATCGACCCTGAAACCCCGTTTCGGGATCAGTTTGAATTCGATTCCATGGACTTTCTTAACTTCATCATTGGCCTTCACCAGGCTACAGGCGAAGAGATTCCGGAAGCTGATTATCCGCAACTTGCAAGTCTCAAGGATTGCGTTTCCTATCTAAAAGCAAAAAATGTGTAACACTTGCCTTGGAGTTCACGGAATTCCGTTGCTGTTCTTTGAACCATTGCACTCACCGG